>JAAZIZ010000036.1 GCA_012800565.1 Lentisphaerota bacterium | reverse complement strand
GCTGTCGAACTGCGCAGTCTGGGGCGGCAGCATCAGGTCTTCTGTATCACTCATTTGCCGCGCATCGCTGCCGCCGGCGAGGCGCATTTTCTGGTCAGCAAGCAGATCAGCGCCGGCCGGACCAATGCCTCCATGTTCCGCCTGGAGGGCGAGGAGCGGGTCCAGGAAATCGTCCGGATGCTGGGTGATTCCGGCAGTTCAGCTACTGCCTGCCGGCATGCCCGGGAACTGCTGGCCGAGATGTCGGCCTGACCGGACCGCCCGCTGCCCTGCTCCCCACCGCCTCCAGAGCCTCCAACCGAGATTATTTACAGCTATGAAACACTGCCTTGCATATTTGCCGGTATTGCTGCTTCTGTTCCTGAGCGCCTGTGCCCCGCCGGATGCCTACCATGAACTGTCTCAGGCGCTGACGGCAATCCAGGAGGGACGCCTGAGTGATGGCCTGATTCACTCCGAGCTTTGCCTGCGCTCGCTGCCAAATGATACCAATGCCTTGCTGTTGAACGGCTACTGCCAGATGATGCTGTCGCCTGATCCGAATTACAAATCGGCGGCACTGTTCAATCTGGAAAAAGCCAGCCGGAATTCTGACACCTTTGCTGCGAATCTGTTGTACGGCTGGGCCTTATGCGAGAACAAACTGTATCGGGAAGCGATCCCGGTTCTGGAGAAGGCCTTGGAGCAAATGCCGCCCTCGTCGCCTCAGAAAGGCGCGATTCTGCTGTTGCTGAGCCGCTGCTGTGTGCAGAGCAATTTGCAGGAACAGGGGATGCGCTACAGCCAGCCGCTGCGCGTTTACAAGCCCTACCGGTACTGGCCGGAAGTATATAATAATTTGGGAATGCTGGCCTTGAAGCGGGCTGATTATCAGGAGGCCGACCGTTGTTTCCGGCAAGCCTTGCAGCTGGCACCGCGTGAACCGCGCCTGCTGCAGAACTTGGCAGTGCTGCATGATCTCTATCTGAATGACAGCCGGAAAGCCCGGGGATACTACCTGGATTTCATGGCCACAGCCAAGATTGAGGACAACCGCGAGCTGTATCTCCAGGTGCAGAAGCGCGTTGGCCAGCTGGCCCAGAGAATGAAGCGTTAGCCGCTGCCACAGGTAGTATTTGATGGGCAAGTATATCACAGACGAGGTTATTGATGAAATCCGGCGCAAGGCGGATATCGTGGAAATTGCCGGGACGTTCACTGCCGTCACCAAGCGCGGGGCAGATTATTGGGCCTGTTGCCCGTTCCATCAGGAAAAAACCCCGTCGTTCAAACTGAACCAGGAACGGCAGGTCTATTACTGTTTCGGCTGCAAGAAAAGCGGTAATCTTTTCAGATTCGTCCAGGAGATGGTCAATACCGATTTCCACGGCGCAGTAGAATGGCTGGCCAATCGCCTCGGAATTATCATCCCGGAGGGCAGAAAGAACGCCGGTGAGGACTCCGGCGAGGCCGCCAGACGCCGGACCATGCGCGAGGATGGCCGCCGCCTGCTGCAGGAAGCCGCAGCTTTCTTCCAACACTGCCTGCAGCAGCCGGAAGGCGTCAGCGCCCAACAGTACCTGCAGGAACGCGGCCTGGACTGGCCGACGGTGGAGAAATTCCGCCTGGGCTATGCGCCGGACAGCTGGGATGCGCTGGGTAACTATGCCTTTCAGAAAGGCTTCTCGCAGGAACTGCTGGTCCACACAGGGCTGTCT
>JAAZIZ010000416.1 GCA_012800565.1 Lentisphaerota bacterium | reverse complement strand
CGCTTGGCCAGGGGCACAATCGCGTACATCCGGCTCAGCCAGCAGGATTTCTCCACTGTACGCCATTTGGCGAAGCGCAGGAAATCCAGCTGCGGCAAGGTGCCGAACTGATCCAAGGCACCATGTTCCAGGATATTCGTGCAAATCTGCTGGTCCTCAACACTGCCCAATATCTCCCGCTGAATAAAACTGCCGCCGCCATCATGAGGATAAAGCTCAAAAAAATTGTGCTGCAAAAGCAGCTTTTCCGATAGCGCCGGACGGAACCAGGACACGATTTTTTGGGTCATATCAGAAACCTCCATTTCACTCCAAGCGGCCAGCAGCAAAAAATACTGTCGGAATAGGCCGCCAAGTTGTATGTTTTACAGCCACAAATGATATTTCTTCCAAGGAATGCAGAAATATATCACTTCTGGTGTTAATTTAAAGCAAAAGACGGTGAATCCCACCGCATAATTGAGGTCCACAGTACAAATGAAAATTTTCCTGCTGTTAATTTTATTACTGAGTGCTGGCCTGGCACCTTGTCATGGAGCCTGGTGGTGGCCTTTCGGCAGCCCCAAGAGCAGCAAGCCTGAACTGAGCCCTATGGACAAACCCAAGCCAATCAAGGAGAGTACGCATGCTCCGCGGCCGGAGGACAAGCCCTCAGTCGCGCGCCTGGAAAAAATGGCCAAGGAAGGCAACCCCAATGCCCAGCTGGCCTTGGGGAAAATCTACTTTGAGGGTCTGGTTGACACGAAACCCGATCACAAGAAGGCTTTCAAGCTCTTTATGGCCGCAGCAGTACAAGACAGCCCCCAGGCAATGTTCAATGTCGGTCTCTGTTATGACGGCGGCTTTGGAGTGAATAAAAATCTCCTGGAGGCGCTGCGCTGGTACCATAAAGCCGCCGATGCCGGAGTACCGGAGGCGCAAATCAACGCCGCTATCGCCGCCGAACAGCGCGGGGACTATCAGACCGCCATGAAATATCTGCGTCTGCGCGCGGCCCAAGGTGACACGCCGGCAATGTACAAGGTGGCCATTTTCCTCCTGAATGGCCTGGGAGAGCCGACTAATCCTGCCGAAGCGGTATCCTATCTGCTGGAAGCCTCACGCCGCGGCAACAGCCGGGCCCAGGTACGCCTGGCTGACTGCTACCAGCAAGGCTTGGGCATTGAACGGAACTATGCGGAAATGTTCAACTGGCTGACCCTGGCAGCACAGGACGGCGACCCGGAGGCACAGACTAAACTGGGGTACTGCTACCAAAAAGGCTATGGCACCAAACCGAATGCCGATTTGGCCTTCAGCTGGTTCAAGAATGCCTCAGCGGCGGCCTACGGCCCGTCTTATATCTACCTTGGTGACTGCTACCGCTACGGTGACGGCACTGCCTGCGACCTGGGCAAGGCTTTCGAATGCTACCGTGCCGCCGCCGAACAAGGCGAAGCCATCGGCGCGTTCAATCTGGCCATCGCCTACAGTGACGGCATTGGTACCCCAAAAGATGCCGCCGAGGCTCTGCGCTGGATGCGTAAAGCTGCCGAGCAGGGCCTGGCTTTCGCCCAAATCCAGCTGGGGCTCTACCTGCAGCAGGGATATGGCTTGACTGCCCCGGCACCGAAAGAGGCTATCGGCTGGTTTGAGAAAGCCGCTGAACAGCAGGAGCCCCTGGCGATGCTGCAGTTGGCGACCTGTTATCTGCAGGGCATTGGTACACCTGTGGACCTTGAGGCTGCCCGCAAATGGCTTAGCCAAGCTGCCGCAGGCGGCAACCGCCAGGCTATCTCATTATACTCCGAGCACTTCGGAAGCCAGCCCTGAGGACTGCTTCGCAACGATAATCTCACAGATATTCATTCGGGAGCGAATTCCACATGGACAAACGCATCACTGTTCGCGATTTGGCCGCCATGAAAAAGAGCGGTCAGAAGATTGTTATGATTACTGCCTATGATGCCGCTCAGGCCCGCTGGGGCGATGAAGCCGGCTGCCAGATTCTGCTGGTCGGCGATTCCATGGGCAACACGGTGCTGGGATACGACAACACTCTGCCAGTGACCTTGGAAGAATCGCTGTCACATACCGCCGCAGTGCGACGGGGGAGCAAACGCGCGATGGTCATCGGCGACATGCCGTTTATGAGCTACCAGGCAGCTCAGGATGAAGCCCTGCACAATGCCGCGCGATACTTGAAAGAGTGCGGCGCTGACGGCGTCAAGCTGGAGGGGGGACGCGCAATGCTGCCCACCATCCGCCGCATGGTGGAAGTCGGCATCCCGGTCATGGGACACATCGGCCTGCTGCCGCAATCAGTCCTGAAAGACGGCGGCTATTACATTCACGGCCGTAACACACAAGAGGCCAAAGACATCCTGGACGACGCCGTGGCGCTGCAGGAGGCCGGGGTCTTCTCCGTGGTCTTGGAGGGCATCCCGGCTGAACTCTCGCGCGAGATCACTGCCCGTCTCACCATCCCGACCATCGGTATCGCTGCCGGCCCGCATTGTGACGGCCAGGTACAAGTTATCTCTGACCTGCTGAATATGGGCGGCGGCTATCTGCCCCGACACGCCAAGGTTTATGCTGACCTGTCCAGTATCTGCATCACTGCCATCCGGCAGTACTGCCAGGAAGTCCAGAGCGGGCAGTTTCCAGCAGGAGGCAACTGACCGGCAATGAAAATTCTGCGCAGCATAGAAGAGATCGAATCTCTGCGGTCGGAATGGCAAAGCCGCAATCTGCGGATCGCGCTGGTGCCTACCATGGGCTATTTGCACGCGGGGCATCTGTCGCTGGTCCATATCGCCAAGGCACAATCCGACCGGGTTATAGTCAGCATCTTTGTCAATCCTGCGCAATTCGGACCCAACGAGGATTTGGATCGATACCCGCGCGATTTCGACCGCGACGAACGGCTCTGCGCTGAAGCTGGAGTAGATGCGGTCTTCTATCCTGCGGCAACCGATATGTACGCTGCCGACCACTCGACCTGGGTGCTGGAAGACAGCCTCTCACAGACTTTGTGCGGAGCCAGCCGGCCGGGCCATTTCCGGGGAGTGACTACCGTGGTGCTGAAGCTGTTCAATCTCAGTGGCTGCAGCGTGGCGGTCTTCGGGCGCAAGGATGCCCAGCAGGCACTGATTATCCGCCGCATGGTGCGCGACTTAAATGTCCCGGTCCAAGTCGTTTTCGCACCTCTGGTCCGGGAACCCGACGGACTGGCTCTGAGCTCCCGCAATAAATACCTCAGTCCGGCTGAGCGCCAAGGTGCCTTGAGTATCTCCAGAGGCATTTTTCAGGCTGAAGAGCGCTACCGGGCCGGGGTGCGGGAGGCTGCACCGCTGCTGGCTGTCGTGCAGGAGAGCATCTCTGCCGCAGGGGGGAAAATTGATTACGTGGCCTTGATGGACCAGGATACGTTGCGCCCGTTGGCTGTCGCAGACCGGCCGGCACTGCTGGCCGTGGCGGCTTTCTTTGGCCAGACCAGACTTATTGACAACGTTTTTCTGGAATAGGGGTTCAGAACCTGCACCAGCCCGGCCAGCTGCCGCACCGGATAAATTCAGCGGGCGACAGCAGCCGCCGTGGCTGCCATTTTTTCTGCGGCCTGCTGTGGGGTCATGGTGCCGGCGAACAGATTATGAGTAGTCTTTTTATGCTCGACCGCCAGGCGCGGCGACAGATACTGGTCATAATATGGCTGCAGTGAGGCAGCGGAACGCAGCAGCGCCAGTGCTTCCCGGGTTGCCTCGGGCAGTTGTGCTTCCTGCTCGGGTGTGGTCTGCATAGCCGGCAGCCGTCCGATCCGGCACCATTCGCTGACGACTTGGTCATCGGTCAGGAAACGCAGCAACTCGCAGGCCAGGGCTGGCTCCTGACAGGTGCTGGACACTGCAAAAGCGCAGTTAATCCCCCCCAGCAGAGTGCTGGAATCGCCCTGCCCGCCTGGCACCGTCGGAAACGGAATCGCCTGCAACTGCGCCAAAAAACCAGGATTCTCATCCAGAATCCGCGCCACCAGCCAGGTCCCCATCAGATGCATTGCCGCTTCTCCCCGCAGGAACAATGCCCGGGCCGGGCCGTCATCCATACCGTTGCAGCCATTGGGGAAAGCCTGCAGCCGCAGCATCTCCTGCACATACTCTCCGGCCTGGATAAAACTCGGATCAGCAAATGAGGCTCCGGGTTGGTTATGGGCGGCGTCCAGGAACAGCCTGGTGCCGCCGCAACGGTTGGCCAGATAACAGAAATAGAAAGCCCCAGTCCACTGTTTCATATTCCCCAAGGCAAAAGGCACGATACCTTGTTCCCGAAACTTTGTGCAGACCTGCAGCAGTTCAGGGAACGTCGTCGGGTAACTCAGGCCGTGCTTTTGAAACAGGTCCCGATTGCACCACAGCAGTACTGCCGACATATCCAGGGGCAGAGCATAAATCTGCTGGCCATCCCGGCACAAGTCCAGGGCGCGGTCAATAAAACGCCCCTCCTGTGCGTTCTCTTTAACACTGTCACTGAGGTCAAGAACCCTGCCGGCCCGGGCCCGCTCCAACAAAGGCCCGCCGCCCCAGGTAAAGAATACATCCGGTGGGCTGCCACTGGCTTCCTCAATGGCCAGCTTGGTCTTGTAGGCGTCATTCTCGAAAGTCTGGATATCGACCCGGCAACCGGGATGCTGAAGTTCAAAACGCTGCACTGCCGCAGCCAGAATCTCACGCGGACCGCTGTAATTCATAATATGCCAGAAACGCAACCGGACCGGCGCTGGGCCCTCCTCCGCCTGCTTCGTTTTCTCCCGGCCACAGGAGGGCAGCAGCAGAAGCGCCAGAATACTACCCAGGATTACAGCAAGATTTCTCATCATAAATGCTCCAGAAACAGAAAGATTTCGAACTCGCAAGACGGTACCGCCAGGGCATTGCCTGGAATGACTCCAGAGTGGCTTTCGTCATGTATATACACCGAAAATAACGCTTTGAATAGCGGGAAAATTGGCTATGAATCGTGACAAAAACTTTTTCGTGTTCTGCTGCTGCCTGTCCCTGCTGCTGTATCTGCAGTGCGCCCGGGCGGAGGTAAAACCGGACGTTGACCAACCAGTCCGGCTGCACCGCACCGTCACCCGCCTGACTACTTTCGCTTATACCGAAGCGGAAATCCGCCGGCAGATGGAAAAAATCTTTCTGCAGCGGCCAGGCCGGATAGTGATGGTCTCCAGATTTGGTGAAATACCGGCGGGCATGGGGCTTGCAGCGACATCTGAGTCCAACCGCCAGTCGCTGGTGCTGCTCTGGGAAGCGCAAATCGCCTTGACAGAACCGAGCGATTGTGAATTCGGCATCAATCGCCCGGACCTGCCATGGGCCATCTTCCTGAACGGCGAATACTTGCACGGCTGGCAAAGCAGCAAATTAAGCGGGCAGAATCAGCTGTTTACCCCTGCCCTCCCCCTGACCGCCGGCAAGCATACTCTCCAATTGGTCGCGGTGCGAAAAATCTCTGAAGAACTGCCGACCTTGCGCTGGCGCAAAAATGGCTT
>JAAZIZ010000415.1 GCA_012800565.1 Lentisphaerota bacterium | reverse complement strand
CTGCAAAAAGACCGTCCGGGCCGGAAAGTCTGCATTATCGCCTACGGGCCTACCCGTGTCCCGCCTCAGACCTTCAAGGATTTCCCGGATAATGTAGTCATTGAACTGGCGCCTTATTCGGATGAGATCATGGCTTCCTGGCAGGAACATAAGGTTCCGGGTGGTTTCGTGGTCTACCTTTATAACTGGGGCTATTACAAGCCGGAAGGCTTTATGCCTAAACAGAACTGGCAGTTTTGCCAGCAGCAGCTGGAGAATTTCCACGCCAGCAATGTCAAGGGCGTCTACCGTTGCGGTTTCGGTGAACTCTTCGGCCTGGAAGGCCCTACCTACTACATTTGGGGGAAACTGCTGGATAATCCCAAGGCTGATACCAAGGAATTGCTGCAGAATTACTGCCGGCAGGTCTATGCCGAAGGAGCAGATGCGATGCAGAAATTCTTCCAGCTTCTGGATGAACGCCTGCAGGTGGCAGTCAGCAAGAAGGAAATCGACTGGAATGACCCGGAACTGCTGGCCGGCGGCCTTTCCTTGACTCATCATCCGGTGCAGATCATTCAGGCCCGCTATCCTGACGCAGTAGTCGCGGAACTGGAGGCTCTCCTCACTGCAGCTGAACAGAAGAACCAGTCTTTTCTGCTGCAGAAAGCCAGACTGGAATTCGATTATCTGAAGCATACCGCCCATGCCGCTAATGCGCTGGGCCGCTTCCGGGCAGCATTCGCTCCTGCGGAAGCACAGAGTTTGTTTGAAGCCCTGGCCGCCCGGAAGCAACTTATTGACAACCTGCCCTGCAACAAGAATGGAAATCTGGCTGACAGCAGCGGCTATCCGCTGTTCGGCGGTGCTCCCCCCCTGATGATGCGGATGGGCGGTCGTCTCAGAGGGCCTTTATATGCGCCGTTCCAATGGGATGGCCAGTGGATGCTGGACCGCAAAGTGGTTCCCGCCGGGCGGACTATTCGGGTTGGCGACAGCACAGCGCAATATCTGGTGCCGGAAAATTATATGGCTGAGGATATCGAACAGGCATTCACCAAGGCCAATGCGCGAATTTTCTGCCGTTCCGGCGAGAACAGCCTGCAGGTGGTCTTCATCCTGTCCCCGGTAGCACCAGCGGAAGACTTTGCCAAGCACAGGTTGCGGGTCACCCTGGGGCCTGAAAAGCAAGGGCTGTTCAGTATGCCGGGGAGGTGCAAGAACGGTTTCCGGGCAACGTGCTATAAGCTGGTCAAAACCAATCTTGAGAATGCTGGGCAGGGTGATGCCTATGAGGCTGTTACGGGCAACAAGGCGGTAATCACTATTCCGGCTCCCGGGGTGCAGACAGCAGAAGGCGAGGTAGCCATTGAGTTCAACATTCCCTATGAGTCCATGCCACGCCTGCCTCAGCCCGGCGAGACCTGGCTGTTCAATGCCAGCTACACCAGTAACAATCTCCACGGCAGCAGCACCTGGGAACATAATTTCAACCAGGAGACATGGCGGAACGTCCGCGACAGCCAAGGCAAGATAGTATTTTAAACGCCTGTATTCGGGCAAGGCTGCACTGCCGGCATGGGGCCGGCGGCAGTCCGGCCATGAGAAATGCAGGTGTTTTTTGCAAGTCAGATTCCAGGAGCTCCAGTGCGACATTTCGACTATCCAATCATTGATGCCCATGCGCATCCGTATTTCCGGCGCAATTTCAGCGCTGATGGCCCGAATAACTGGGAGGAATACTTCTCTCCCCTCGACGAACTGGGCATTGATTATTTCTGCGGAGCCTACAATATCCGCAATGACGGCCACGATTTCGCGGTCATTGCCGAATGCAATGAACGGGTTCTGGCCATTCAGCGGCAATTCCCGAACCGGTATTATCCCGGAGTGAATATCCATCCCAACTTCCCGGTGGAGTCCTGCCAGGAAGTGCAGCGCTTTTACGATCTGGGCTTCCGCTGGGTCGGAGAGATCGCCGGCTATGTGATGGGCTATCAGGATTATTGCTCGCCGGGGATGTTCACCATCCTGGAGCTGGTGCGGGACTTGGGCATGACCTTGAACATCCATCCCTCCGGTGTTGAGGATATGCAGCAGCTGCTGCAGAATTTTCCCACCCTGCCGGTGGTAATCGCTCATCCCGGTTCAGGGGACACCGCCCGCGAGAGAATTGCACTGCTGCAAAAATACCCCAACGCCTATCTGGACCTCTCCGGCGGCGGCATCCTGGGCAATGGCATCCTGCGGGCGATCCTGAATGCTGCGGGCAAGGAACGCTTGCTTTTCGGCACCGATTATCCGGTCTGCAATCCGTCCTGTTACCTCTATGGCGTCCTGGGGGCAAAACTCCAGCCTGAGGAAAACCGCGCCATCTTTCACGACAATTTTCTGGCTTTGACCGGCTGGCAACTGCCCCGGCACAAGGCCCAATAAATGGGGCTGTAGCGCTCTCTGTTTTCCATACAGAACTGAGGCATTACAAGGCTCAGACGAGTTCGCCCGCATAGCGTCAGCAGCAAACACTCGAAAACCAGGCAATCGGCATTAAATTAAGCGCATTCCGTTGGCTGTCTTTCTGGAATACCCCACAATCATGTTTGTTTTTATTACTCAAATACCGTTGTTTCTGGCGCAAACGCAATACGATCTGGAACTGGAGGACAGCGGTTCTTTGCTGGAAATTATCCCCGGCTGGCTATGGCTGGCGTTGCCAATCATTCTGGCTTTCATCTGTCTGCTGCATATCATCAAGACCCGGCAGGATTTATTGTGGATTTTCCTGGTGCTGTTTTTCCCCCTGATGGGAAGCCTGATATATATTTTAGCGGTTATGCTCAACAGCGGGGAGTCAACCGCAGCCCGCCCGCGGTCGAAGAAGCATTTCTACCAGGACAGAGTACGTTTCCTGCAGAAAAGTCTGGAGAAGACTGATACCCTGGCGTTGTGGGCGGAATTGGGCGAGGCATATCTGCAGATTCAGGAACCCGCCAAAGCCAAGGAATGTTTCCGGCGTTGCCTGCAGGGGGCATACAGCCAGGACCCGTATTTCCTGTACGGTATGGCCCAGGCCTGCTACGCTTTGCAGGAACTGCCGGAAGCACTTGAGGCTATTGAGAAGAACATGCAAAGCGACTCTAAAGACTACCTGCTGGAACGAAAATTCCTGCAGGCCAAGATTCTTGATGATTTGGGGCGGTATGAGGAAGCTTTGGATTTATACGATGAAGTGGCGGATAAGCTCGCGACTCCGGAGAGTCACTGCCGTCAGGCGGTAGTTCTCAAGCGTCTGGGCCACCAGGAAGAAGCCGAAGTGTTATTTTTGGCGGTAATCCGGCAAGTCAAGACTCTGCCCCGGGAGCAGCGCAGTCAGAATCAGCAATGGCTGTTGCTGGCTCAGAAAATGCTTTCAGAGTCATAGAGTCGAACTGCATTTAGCTGCGGTTTTATGCCTTAAAGCGTTTTTCCAGTTCGGAATAAGTGATATGGACCATGGTGGGATTGCCATTGGGGCAGGTGTACGGCATCTCGCAATGGATCAATTCCTGCAGGATATATTTCTGTTCGTCGGCATTTGGCACAGCAGTGCTTCTGACCGCATGCCGGCAGGCAATCTGGGCCAGATGGATGGCATTCTGACGATTGGTCAGATTGCTGGTGCGCATATCATCGATTATATCGCGCAGGATGCTGGCATAGTCCTGCCCGGGGAGACTGGCCGGCACTGCGGTGATGATGTAGGTATTCCCGCCGAAAGGCTCAAGATAGAATCCCAAAGACTGAAAGTGTGCCAGTGAGCCGGCAAGAAATTTGCTTTCCTCGGGACTGAGATTCAAGGTCAGGGGCAGCAGCAGTTGCTGGCGTTCGACCTTGCTGTTCTGCAGATTCTTGAGAAGCTTCTCAAAGATTATGCGCTGACGGGCAGCCCGCAAGTCAACTATTACCAGCCCGCCGGGGCCTTCGGCCAGAAGAAGGCGCGTGCCCAGTATCCCTTTGATGCTCATAGAGGATAATCCCGCAGACGAGTCAGGGGCAGCGGCCTCCGGCAGTTCCGGACTGACACTGTCCGGAGATGGCGTCTCAAGCTGGCTGAGGGCACTGCGCGGGGACGG
>JAAZIZ010000414.1 GCA_012800565.1 Lentisphaerota bacterium | reverse complement strand
AGGGCCGATTTTTGCCAATATCATATTGGCGGATGAGATCAACCGTGCTCCGGCGAAGGTTCAGAGCGCTTTGTTGGAAGCGATGCAGGAGCGTCAGGTCACGGTCGGTGACGAGACTTTTGCCTTGGACGATCCTTTTATGGTGCTGGCGACCCAGAATCCGGTGGAGCAGGAGGGTACCTACCCGCTTCCGGAAGCGCAGGTGGACCGTTTTATGTTCAAGCTGAAAGTAGAATATCCCAGCAAGGAGGAGGAGCTGAAGATATTGCGCCGGATGGCCAATTCCCGGCCTCAGACCGAGGTATCAGCCATTTTGCGGGCAGAGGAAATCGCCCGTCTGCGCTCATTGGCGGATGATATTTTCATGGACCCGAAGATTGAGGAGTATATCGTGAATCTGGTTGATGCGACCAGAAATCCGGAACAATACGGCTTGCCGGAGCTCTCCGATTTGATTCATTATGGCGCATCTCCGCGGGCGACCATCTATCTGGCCATGGCAGCCCGGGGGCAGGCGCTGTTGGAAGGCCGCGGCTACGTAACGCCACAGGATGTGAAATCAGTATCCATGGATGTGCTGCGGCACCGGGTGATTTTGACTTATGAGGCTGAAGCGGAGGAGAAGAGCCCCGAAGATATTGTGCAGATGATTTTAAACAGCGTTAAGGTTCCCTGAGCAGGACTGGCCATGATTCCGAAAGAATTAGCCAAAAAAATCCGCTATTTGCAGATTCGCACCAGAAAAACTGTGAATGATGTGCTGGCGGGTGAATATAAGAGCGCGTTCCGGGGAGCGGGGATGGAATTTGACGAGGTGCGCGAGTACCAGCCTGGTGACGAGGTGCGTTCCATCGACTGGAATGTCACGGCCAGACAGGGACGCCCTTTTGTCAAGCGTTTCCATGAGGAGCGTGAGCTGACGGTGATTTTTGTGGTCGATCTGTCAGCATCAGGAGGCTTCGGTTCAGGCGAACGCTCAAAAAATGATTTGGCCGCGGAGTTGTGTGCGCTGTTGTCGTTTTCAGCGGTGAAGAGCAACGACAAGGTCGGGCTGATTCTTTTCACCGACCAGATTGAACGTTTTATTCCTCCGGGCAAAGGCCTCAGCCATGCAATGCGGATAATTCGCGAAGTGATGGGGTTCTCGCCGCAGGGGCGGCAGACGGATATCGCGGTGGCGTTGGATTTTCTGGGCAAGGTTATACGCCGGCGCGCGGTGGTGTTTTTGATTTCCGATTTTCTCAGCAGTGGTTATGAGAAGCAGTTGCGGATGATCGGGCATCGCCATGATCTGATTGCGATCACGGTCAGTGATGTGCGGGAACGTGCCTTGCCGGCGGTCGGGCTGCTGGAACTCGAGGATGCGGAGACTGGCGAATGCTGTCTGATTGATACGGGCAGTGCCATGGTGCGGGATGATTATTCCCGGTTGGCCGGCGAGCAGCAGGGCGCACTGCGGAATATGTTGCGTTCGGTGGGGGTAGACCAGCTGGATGTCGGAACCGAACGCGAGTACCAGCACGCCCTGGCGGCTTTCTTCCGTCGCCGGGAGCGGCTGCGGAAATAGCCGCGCCGGAGAATTGTGGGCAAGAGGTGACTGATGGCTGATTTGCAATTCGATTTGAGCGATGTGCCCTTGAAAGGACAAAAAAAGTCCAAGGGCAGTAACAATGGGCTGATTTTTCTACTGCTGCTGTTATTATGTTCGCAGTCAGTGCTGTTGTATGCGGTTGCGGTGCTGAAGCGTTCCGGGGAACAGCCAGGTGCGGCCCTTAGTGCCGAACAGACTCTGGAGTTGGCCCAGAAGCTGGAGAATCTGGATTTACCGCATGAGGCGGTGGCAGTCTGGCAGCAGTACTTGGCGCTGACCCGCCCGGATGCTGAAAAAGCGGCCAAACTCTGGTATCGGATAGGGATGGTACAGCAGGATGGGCGCCTGTATTCTGAAGCCATTGCCAGTTATGCCCGTTCGCAGGCACTGTGCCAGGTTGAGATTCTGGAGCCGGAGATTGCCCGCCGGACCCAGGAGTGCCTGGAACAGCTCGGGCAATTCGCAGCTTTGCGCCGGGATATACGCCAGCGCACGGATGTGACTGCAGACGGCAGCAGCGCTGCAGGTGCGCCGGAGGTTCTGGCTGAAATCGGTGCCTGGAAGATTACCCGTGCGGACTATGAGCGGTCGTTGGAACGTCAGGTCGAAGCCACCTTGGGGATGCTGCCGCCGGGCAGCGACAGCAGCGAAAGAAATAAACGCCGCCAGGCAATGCTGCAGAGACTGAATGACCCGAAAAATTTTGCCTCTCAGTTTCAGCAGTTTATTGTCGGTGAGCTTCTTTACCGTGAAGCGCGGGAGCGCAAGCTGCATGAGCAGCCGCAATTTCAGTCTTTTCTGCGTCTGTCCGAGCGTCGTTATCTGGAACAGGGCTTGTTGAACACCCTGCCTCAGCCGGCAGTAAGCGAGGCTGAGATGCAGTTTTATTACGAGAAGCATCCTGCTGAGTTCCAGCAGGAAGACGGGGCTGCCAAGCCGTTCGGCGAAGTCCGGGAACAAATCCGGCAGACACTCTTCCAGCAGAAGCTTCAGGAGAGCCAGCAGCAGTTAATTGCTTCCTTGATTGACAAATACGACGTGGTGTATCATACAGCCCGTATTCCGGAAGTGCCGGAAGCCTCAGCCGGCGAACCGTAATTTCTGCGAAGGGCTGCTTGCACAAGCACAGCGCAAAATGTACAACTACCGACAACTAATACTCTTAAGCTTCTGTTGCAGCCTGGTGCTGCTGTCTTCCTGCCGGCAGGATGACAAGTCTGCTCCTGCGGTGGCAGCAATTGATGGCCAGTCGCCGCTGCTCAAGGCCGAGGTGGTGCGCGGCCCGTTTGCTTTCCGGATTTTGGTGGATAAGGAAAAGATTGATATCACCGAGAATTTCACGGTGACTTTGGCTGCGGAGGCAGAAGAGGGCTATACGTGCGAATTCCCCAAATTCGGCAGTGGTCTGGAACCGTTTGCGATTGTTGATTACCATACTGCGCCGCCGCGCTTGAATGAGAAGCAGAAAATGCTCTATTGCCGGACTTATGTCCTGGAACCGATGTTGTCGGAAAAGTACCAGATTCCGGCGCAGAAGGTGATTTTTCAGGAGTGCGGCGGTGAGGGGCGCAAATACGAACTGGAGACTGAACCTTTCGACCTGGAAGTGCTGCTGCCGCCGCCGGATTTCTGGGAGAAACTGGATATTGATGTTGAAGCCGGCATGGAACCGCAGCAGAGTTTGGGCCCGGAGCCGCGGAGCCTGGTGTGGCTGTATACTGTCGCGGCGTTGCTGCTGGTTGCAGGGCTGGTGCTGCTGTATTGGCGCCGGCGGCGAGGACAGCAGGAGGCTGTGCCGGTAATTCCGCCGCATATCACGGCACTGCAGGCCTTGCAGGCCCTGATAGACGAAGACCTGCTGAAAAAGCAGCAGATCAAATTGTTCTATAACCGCATTTCCGGAATTTTGCGCACTTACATTGAGGGGCGTTTTTGTTTGCGGGCGCCGGAGCAGACCACTGAGGAATTCCTGGCGGACTTGGCGGTTGCTGATTCGCTTATCCAGGAGCACAAGCAGCTGCTGCAGAATTTTCTGATCCACTGTGATTTAGTCAAGTTTGCGGCATACTTGCCGGCTGAGCAGGAGATTCAGAATACTTTTTCTGCCTGCAAGACTTTCATCAGCCAGACTATGCAGGAATAAATTGCTTGCTGCAACTGCATTTTCAGTTGTTTGTTGAATGATACTGATTTTCTGCTGACCAAGACCATGTTTCGTTTTGAGACACCATATTCATTGCTGTTGCTGCTGCTGCCTCCGCTGCTGTGGTTCTGGCGTCGGTGGCGGCGGCAACGCCGGGCTGCGGTAGGCTTTTCCAGTCTCCAGCAGGTGCGTCAGACTGCGCGCTCCTGGCACTTGCGCCTGGCCTGGCTGCCGAATGGGTGCCTGCTGTTGTGCTGGTGTTGTCTCTGTCTGGCTTTGGCCCGTCCGCAGGCCGGGCGGGAACAGGTTCATGATGCCAGTCAGGGGGTGGCCATTGAGATGGTCATTGATAAATCCACTTCGATGAGGCAGGAAATGGAGTATGAGAACCAGCGTATGAACCGTCTGGAAGCTGTGAAGAAAGTTTTTGCCAGCTTTGTGTTCGGGGATTCGGAAAAGAATTTACGCGGTCGCAGCAACGACTTGATTGGCATGATTACTTTTGCCCGCTACCCTGACACTATTTGCCCGCTGACCCTCAGCCATGCTGCACTGCGGCCGTTTCTGGAGTCGGTGCAGCTGGTCAATAGGCGCAACGAGGACGGCACGGCCATTGGCGATGCGCTGGCGCTGGCGGCCGCGCGGCTGAAGACTGCGGAGGAGACGCTGGCCATGCAGACGCGCAAGGACCCGGGCGCCTATCAGATCAAGAGCAAAATCATAATTTTGTTGACTGATGGTGAGAATAACTGCGGCCGGCGCAGTATTGCCGAGGCGGCGGAACTGGCCAAAAACTGGGGCATCAAGGTATATGCCATTGGTGTAAGCGGCGGGGAGGGCGTCGGGGTCATCAATACCTTGCTGGGAAGTTTCAAGATTCCCGGGCGGCTGCAACGGTTCGACACCAGTGAACTGGAGAGTCTGGCCGAAAAAACCGGCGGAATTTTTCGCCTGGCCAGCGATTCCAAGAGTCTGATAGCCATCTATCAGGAAATCGACCGTCTGGAACGCAGTGAAGTGGAGTCGGTCCGCTTCGTCGATTACAAGGAGTTGTTCGTACCGGTGGCACTGCTGGCGCTGCTGTTCCTGGGTCTGCATCTGCTGCTGGATTCAACCCTGTTCAGGAGGATACCATGAACGGGACCTGGTATGGTCTGCATCGCCTGCAATTACTCTGGCTGCTGCCGGTGTTCGCCGGACTGCTGCTCTATGCGGCTTACCGGCGCCGCCAGGCATTGCGGCTTTTTCTGGGGACGGCGATGCTGCCGAAGCTGACCGCCAGCGTCAGCCCCGGGCGGCGTTTTCTGTGCTCGCTGCTGCTGCTTCTGGCAATGCTGTTCATTATTCTGGCGCTGGCCCGCCCGGCTTGGAATCAGATTCAGCAGACTATCAGGCGCGAAGGCCGCGATGTGCTGTTTTTGCTTGATGTGTCCAGGAGCATGCTGGCCGACGATTTGCAGCCGAATCGTCTGGAGCGGGCCAAGCTGGCCATTGATGACTGCCTGCAGGTGCTGCAGGGGGATAGAGTCGCCCTGGTGGTTTTTGCCGGTAATGCGGTAGTGCGCTGTCCGCTGACCCAGGATTACGGATTTTTCCGGATGATGCTTTCTGATGTCAGCACCGACAGTGTATCTCGCGGTGGAACTCTGATTGGTGATGCCCTGCGCAAGGCTGCCAATGACGTTTTTGACCAGCAGGACCGTCAATACAAGGATATTGTCCTGATTACTGATGGTGAGGATCATGAGAGTTTCCCTCTGGAGGCAGCGAAAGCGATAGGTGAGTCTGGCATTCGCCTGATCGCGGTTGGTCTAGGTGATGAGTCCGGTACTCCGATAGTTATATCCGACGAAGACGGCAGGCGTGATGTGCTGAAATATCAAGGTGAGGTAGTGCGCTCGCGCCTGGATTCCGATACCCTGCGGGCGATGGTCAATGCTACGCCGGGAGGGCGGTATTTGCCGGTCTCGACCGGGAATATCGACTTGGACAAGGTTTATCTGAATTTGATTGCTTCAGCTGCCAAGCGTGAGATAGAGTCTCAGAGCATGGAGCGCTATGAGGAGAAGTTCCAGTTGTTCCTGCTTCTGGCTTTGCTCTGCCTGGCTGCGCTGGCCATGCTCAGCGATCGTCGCCGGGTGCAACGGACCGTTTCTCTGCTGCTGTTGCTGTTGCCTTTGTTCAGCCAGGCCGATTCAGCGGAGAAGCTGCTGCGTCGCGGCAATGAGGCTCTGGTGGCGGAGCAGTATGAGCAGGCACTGAATCTCTACAGGCAAGCCGGCCTGAAAGAGCCGGAGTCCCCGTATCTGGCTTATAATGAAGGGCTGGTATATTTTCTGCAGGAGGATTATGGGCAGGCTATGCCGCTGTTCAATAAAGCAGCGGCGGCGGCCCGGGCATTGCAGCCCCCGGACTTGCATTTTGCCTCCCGCTGCCTGCTGGCTTTAGGCAATGCCCAATATCGGGAGTGCCGTCGTCAGGAGGACAGTGATTTAGGTAAATCCATTGAAGCTTGTGAAAAGAGCATTCTCAATTACCAGGAGGCCTTGCGCTTGCAGCCGTCTTTCCCGGCGGCGGAAAATAATCTTAAGGTGGCCCGCCTGTTGCTGAAAAAGTTGCTTAATACGCTCAAGGAGCAGGCAAAACAGCAGCAGGAGCAGGCAAAACAGATGCAGGAACAGGCGGAAAAGCTGCAGGAGCTGGCGGACCGGCAGGAACAATCTGCCGGCAATTCCAGCCAGGCGGCGCAGAAGCAGGATAAATCGCCAGAGACGAATGAACGTCTGCAGCAGGAGCAGCAACAGATCAGCCAGGAGACCGGAAAGCTGGCCGAACAGCGGCAGGAAAATCCTGACGATCCGGTGCAGAAGCACCTTGAGCAGGCTAAGGAAAAACAGCAGGCGGCTGAGCAGGCCCTGGAAGATAAAAAGCATGCTGAGGCGGCCCAGAATCAGCAGCAGGCGGCAGAGAGTCTGCGCCAGGCCAAAGAGGAACTGGAAAAACAGCAACAACAACAGGCCGGGCAACAACAGCAATCCGCGCAGCAACAAGGCGGTGAAGAGGATAAGCAGCAGGACGAACAGCAGCAGAGCGAGGATAAGGAACAGCCGGCTGAGGATGATACTTCACCTCAGGATGAGAAACCTTCTGACGAGGATGAGCAGCTCAGTCTCAGTGAGGATGCCCAGGAAATTCTTGATGACGAGCGCAAGAATAAGCGTGACCGGATGCTTCGTCGTCCACAGTCGCCGCGACCGGTGGATAAGGACTGGTGATCATCCTGCCGGGTCATTCAGTTTTTGGGAGTAGCTTCAGAGTTCACGCAAACCGCAATCATTTTGCTATGGTCAAGTACTTTTTACTCATTTTTTTATGTTGTCTCAGCTCTTTGTATTCTGCTCCGGAGGTGCAGATCGGGATTGAGTCCCAGGATGTCTATCTGAACGAACAGTTCCTGTTTCAGATCAAGGTCATAGCCCAGGAAGAATGTCCGGTGCCGGAGCTGCCGCCGTTGCCTGATTTTCGGGTCCAGGTTGAGACTCCGCAGCGCAGCCAGAGTACCCAGGTTTCGATTGTCAATGGCCGGCCCAGCCGGATTCAGAGCACGGTTATGTTATTCAACTACCGCCTGACTCCGACCCGACTGGGGACTTTGACCATTCCCAGCCTCAATATCAAAGTCGAAGGTGCAAACCTGCGTACTCAGGAGGTGCAAATCTCGGTCAGTGAGCCGGAAAAATTCACCGATCTGACCTTGGAGCTGGTGCCCTCGGTGCGGGAGTGTTATGTGGGGGAGGCAGTTATGCTGACCTGGCGCTGGAAAATTGACCGGGAAATCCACAATTATCTCTTTGATTTGCCCATTTTTACACGTTCAGAATTCACATTTCCCGAGTACCTGCCTGAGATTGACCGCCGGCAGGAACGGCAGTATCAGCGGGTTGGCAATCGTCAGGAAGTGAAGCTGATTGGTCTGCAAAACAGTATCACTCAGCAGGGGAAGAATTTTATCTTGTTCACTTTCGAGCATCCTCTGATTCCCAAACAGGCTGGAGTCTTCGCCTTGCCTGATTCTACCGTGACGTGCGCCATCTCAGACAACCGCCCCAGCCGCGGAGGACGGCGAAGGCAGTCTTTCTTTGATGACTTTTTCCTTACGGGGTCGCGCAGCACCAGGCGTCTGACCCTGACTGCGGCACCGGTGACCCTGACGGTCAAGCCCCTGCCGCAGGAGAATCAGCCGGCGGACTTCAGCGGCATTATCGGCAGCTGCAGCATTGAGACGCGAATTGAGCCTGCAGCGGTCAATGTCGGTGATCCGATACTGTTGGATATAACCCTCAGCGGTCCGCGTTTTCTTGATTCAGTACGGCTGCCGCCTTTGGAGAACCAGCCGGCGTTGGCCCGGGATTTCAAGATTTCCGGTACTGAGCCGGGGATCGTCAAAGGCGAGTACAAGGTCTTCCAGCGCACTCTGCGGGCCAGCAATCCTGAGGTCACCGAGATACCTGCTTTGGAGATCAGCTACTTCAATACCGGCACAGGCAAGTATGAGGTCGCCCGCTCGCAGCCTATTCCCATTACGGTCACTGCTGCCCGTCAGGTCACGCTCCAGGATGCGCAGGGTCATTCCGGCACTCAGGCGGATTCACCTGTGGGGCGAGAATTGGAGTTTTCCGAGGCCGGCATTGCGCATAATTATGAAGTGGAAAAATTGCTGCCGGCTCGCAACCACGATCCGCGCCGCTGGCTGAGTCAGCCGATGACTATCCTGGTTTTAGCGGCAGCGCCGGGATTATGGCTGGTTTTGCTGTCGCTGACCACTGTGTACCGCGCCCACCATGCCAATCCGCGGGCCCGGGCCGCCCGCCGGGCAGCAGGAAAATGCCTGCGGGCCTTGCGAGCTTTGCGGGGCGGAGGCGAGGATAGTGCCAAGGCAGTATTTGTTATTCTGCAGAATTATTTCCAGGAAAAATTTCAGCTTTCGCCCGGGGTGGTGACTTATCATGATTTAGAGCAAATTCTGGCCGATTGCAATTACCCTCCTGAATTTTACGCTTCTTTGCGCACGGTTCTGGATTCCTGCGAGGCCAGCCGTTTTGCCAGCGGCGGCGGTTTGTCGCCGGCCGAGCTGGTTCCGGCGGCCATTGAGTCGGTCAAACGATTGGAGCGAGGCAAATGAAGACAGGCAATACCTTTCTGTTTTTGTTGTTTCTGCTGAGCGGCAGGCTGATGCTGACGGCAGTTGCAGAGCAGTTATCCACTCAGGAGGCCGCATTTCTGTGTCAGGAAGCCGAGCAATTCTTTCACCAGGCCAATGAGATTTTCCGGCAGGAACCGGCCCGGGCCCGGGAATTGACCCAGCGGGCTGCGGCCAGATATGAGCGGGTCATTGCTGAATCTTCTTTGCACAATGGTCCTCTTTATTACAACCTCGGGAACATCTATTTCAAGATGGGCGATCTGGGGCGTGCGATTCTGAATTACCGCCGGGCTCAGCAGCTGAACCCCAATGACCGGCAGCTGCTGCAGAATCTGCAGTTCGCGCGGGCGCAGCGGCAGGACAGTTTCAGGGAACCGGAGCAGACCCGGATCATGCAGACGATTTTTTTCCTGCATTATGATTTTTCGCCAACGACCCGGCAGCGCTTGTTCCTGTGCTTGTACATATTGAGTTTTTTGCTGGGCACCGTAATGATCTGGTATAAGCCGACATGGCTTAAAGTCAGCTTCGGCATTGTGGCCGCCTTGACTGTCACTCTGGCCTTGTCGTTGTATATTACCTTGCACGAACTGCGCAGTAAGCGACCGGGCGTAGTTTTAGCCCGGGAAGTAGTGGCGCGCAAGGGCGATGGCGAGAGCTATGCGCCCAGCTTCAACACACCGCTGCATGCAGGCACGGAGTTTATTCTCCTGGAGCAGCGTGACGGCTGGTCCGAGGTGAGTTTGCCGGACGGACAGAGAACCTGGCTGCCCAACCAGTCTTTTGCCTTGCTCTGGGAGGAAGAGCATTAACGACTCAAGGTTTTGCGTATGACAGCATATATAATCAGGCGAATCCTGTATGTCCTGCCCATTCTGTTGGGTGTGAACCTGCTGGTTTTCAGTCTGTTCTTTTTAGTCAGCACTCCTGATGACATGGCCCGGCAGGCGCTGGGGGACAAGTCGCAGTCTCCGGAGCAGGTGCAGCGCTGGAAAGAAGCGCACGGATATCATTACCCGCTCTTCTATAATGCCGGACAGGAAGGCTGGAAATGCCTGAGCGAGACTATCTTTTTTCGCAAGAGCGCGGCGATGTTCTGGGGGGATTTCGGGCTCTCCGATATGACTCTGGAGCCGATCGGCAAAGAAATACGCAGCCGGATAATTCCCTCCCTGTGCCTGACTGTGCCGATTTTTCTGATCACTATAGTAACCAATATTTTCGTTGGTCTGCTGCTGGCAGGATTACGCGGCAGCTGGGCAGATCGGATAGCGCAGTTCGGTTGCGTGCTGCTGATGTCAGTATCGGCGCTGCTGTATATCATTGCCGGCCAGTACCTGTTCGCCCGGGAGCTGCAGTTAGTGCCGGTATCCGGATTCCTGCCCGGATGGGCAATGGCAAAATTCTTGTTCTTGCCGGTTCTGGTGGGTGTATTCTGTTCTCTGGGCAGTGGTATTCGTTTTTACCGGACGGTATTTTTGGAAGAGATCAACCGCGACTATGTCCGCACTGCCCGGGCGAAAGGACTGAGTGAAAGCCGGGTTCTGTTCCTGCACGTGCTGAAGAACGCGATGATTCCCATTTTGACCAATGTGCCGGTGCAGATGCTGTTCCTGGTCATGGGAAATCTCCTGCTGGAAAATTTTTTCAGCATTCCCGGTTTGGGCGGTTTTACCATCAATGCCATTGCCACGCAGGATTTTGCCATTGTCCGGGCGATGGTCTTTCTGGGCTCGGTGCTGTACATCCTGGGGCTGTTGCTCTCGGACTTGTGTTATTCACTGGTCGATCCCAGGGTGCGTCTGGGCTGACTGGTTCCGGCGCGGAGGAGATTTTCTGAGCCGGCAGGGAGAATAAATATGCTTTTGGAATTTTTTCAGAGCTGGGCGGGCAGGAACACGATTGTGTTGCTGCTGCTGGCGGGGCTGCTGGTACTGCTGCTGCGGCTGTCCCGCCGGGAATACTGGCGCCTGGCCGCCCGGGAAATTATCCAGAGCAAGCTTGCGGTATTAAGTTTTGTGCTGCTCTGTCTCTATGCCTTGGTCGCGGTTCTGGACAGCGTCGGCTGGCGCAGTCCAGTCCGGGATGCAGACGGTGTGTTGTGCCGCTCTCAGCCTGATGGTGAGATTATCTATGATCAAGGGCTGTCCGTGCTTGATCGGCTGCTGACGCCGTTGCGGACCCGGCAGGAGAAGACTTATTCCGCTCCATTGGCGCGGGTGCAGTTCACCAGTGAGACCCAGGCCGTTCCCGGGGGAGCGAGCCAGCGGGTGCGGCCGCCGTTGCGTTATCCTGGCACCCATCTGCTGGGTACCGACCGCATTGGTGTTGATGTTCTGTATCAGTCGCTGAAGAGCATCCGCACCGGGATGATTATCGGGCTGCTGACTACGCTGCTGGCAGTGCCTTTCGCGATGTTCTTCGGCATCACCGCCGGATATTACGGCGGATTTCTGGATGACTGCATTCAATATCTGTACACCGTGATGAGTTCCATTCCCACGGTGCTGTTCATCGCGGCCTTTATGATTATCTTCGGACAGGGACTGCCCCAGCTCTGTCTGGCGATGGGAATAGCTTCCTGGACTTATCTCTGCCGGCTGCTGCGGGCAGAGACTCTGCGCCTGCGGGAGGCCGAATTCGTGCAGGCGGCAATCGTCCTGGGGACGCCATCCTGGCGCATCATCTTCCGGCATATCATTCCCAATGTGCTGCATCTGGTGCTGATTACCGCGATGCTGCGGTTTTCCAGTGAAGTTCTGGCGGAAGCCGCGTTGACCTACCTGGGCATCGGGGTGGGAGCTGACACCATGTCCTGGGGGGCGATGATCAATGATGCCCGCATGGAGCTGACCCGTGACCCGGTCATCTGGTGGAAGCTGCTGGCCGCATTCATATTTATGCTGGGGCTGGTGCTGCCGGCCAATATCTTTGGTGACACAGTGCGTGATGCGCTGGACCCGAAGCTCCGCACTCAGGAATAATTCTGTGCGGCGCAGTCTTATCAGACCTTGCGTTTGGTCATCATTCTGGCCCAGTCGCGCAGGTGATTGCGCCCGATTGATGCCGGCAATGCGTCTTCCAGGTAGTCCAAGGCTTGCTGGAGGTATTTTTCCGCCAGGGCAGCGGTGGATTCCAAGGCGCCGCGGCGTTTAATCAGTTCAGTCAGCTGCTGCCAGTCCTCTTCGCCCGCCTGTGGACTCCCCAGGGTCTGTTGCAAAAAAGCCCGTTCTGTCGGGGTTGCGGCCGCCAGGGTCCGCAGGATGATCAAGGTCCGTTTCCCTTCGCGGAGATCAGATGCGATATTCTTGCCCAGGTGTTTTTCCTCGCCGATGATGCCCAGGATATCATCCTGGAGCTGGAAAGCGATGCCGCAGGCTTCCGCGAAAGCAGCGAGTTTTTGTGCTGCTGCGCACTCCTGAGGCGCCTGCCGCGCTCCAATGGCGGCCCCAGTTTCGGCACAGAAAGACAGCAGAGCGCCGGTTTTCAGACGCATCATCTCCAGAATTTCCGCCTCGCATATTTCCGTCACCGGGCGGCAGGAGAGTTCCACGTCCTGCTGTTCACCGGCCAGCAGCTCTGGATTCAGTTTGCCGGAGAGGCGGGCCAGGAGGGCGATTCTGAGCTCAGCGGGGACAGCGCCCAGGCGAGTGAACAGATGCGTCACTGCGCCTTGCAGTACATCTCCCGCCAGAATGGCCAGAGCCTGGCCATAATCTGCGGCCGCCTCGATTGAGAGGTGCCATTTTTCCCGACCCAGGCGCTGGCCGCGGATATGCCCGGTTTCCTGGCCCCGGCGCAGGGTGTCATGGTCTATGACATCATCGTGCAGGAGAGTCCAGTTATGGAACAATTCCACGGCGGCGGCAGCGGGCAGGGCGTCTTCAGCTTTGCCGCCGAGAGCCTCGCAGCAGAGCAGTAGCAGTACCGGGCGCAGCCTTTTGCCGGGTTTTTGCAGGTAGCTGGCAGTGACTTCCTGGAGATGCTCGGGGAGGACCTGGGCCAGTTCGGCCAGTTCGGCGGCGATAACGGGCTGAATCAGATTGCTTAAGGAAAGATAGTAGTCAGTGGACAAGGCCGGATTCCTTCTGGTTGCGCTGGCCGCAGCAGTCAGATGATTTCCAGGGCATCGCGGTCAGGCAGGGCAGGGAACGGTGCTGCCGGCAGAGTCTGATACCAGAAAGCAGTCGAGCAGATATCCGGCTGCCCGGGCAGAAAACGCCGTGGCGGCTGTCCCCCCCGTCGCCAGCCCAGCATCTGAATGGTGACTCTGAGGTCTTGCTGGAAGCGCACCGGGTCCATGATATGCCAGCGGTACATGGCGTGCCGGTGCTGGGAATTATACAGTCCGTCCGGGCGCAGCACCTGATGATGTCCCAGGAAAGGCGTGGAGTAAATCTGGTAGCCGTTGACATCCCAGTTGTAGGAGCCTCCGAAGTAGTCTTCGGTGCCGGTGCC
Source organism: Lentisphaerota bacterium (assembly GCA_012800565.1). Taxonomy (GTDB): domain Bacteria; phylum Verrucomicrobiota; class Lentisphaeria; order Oligosphaerales; family Oligosphaeraceae; genus JAAZIZ01. The sequence continues at coordinate 1,939 of JAAZIZ010000414.1, read as the reverse complement.
GCAGATGGTCGGGAAATCGCGGTCTCCATCAAGGTAGAATTTGATTTCACCTTCTCCCCACCAGCCGTTGTTGTTGACCCCGACTCCGAGGACTGTGCCGACGTAATGCCCTTGTCCCTGCACTCCGTCCAGGATGGTGTGAGGCGTCTTGTAGGGGAGGGGATTGCAGCGTCGGAACTGGGCATGGAACAGGGCGGCATCCTCGGGAACCTCGGTCAGGGTGTAATTGATTTGGAAGAACAGGATGGCCGGGGTGTCGGGGTTGCGATTTTCCATAGTGATGCGGCAATGCTTGCGGAACGGCATTTCCCAGAAACAGTTCAGGCCACTTTTGGGGTTTACCGCTACCGGCCAGGAATTCACTCTGGGGTAGGCTTGTTCCTGAGTGGTTTTCAGAGACGAGTCCAGCCACGGTACGGCAAAGAAATCGGCGACCGGGCATTCCACTGACGGGGTTTCCTGGTTTTCCCAGTAAATGCGCAGGATCAGGAAGCGGGAGACATCGCCGGTTATCCAGATACTTTGGATCGCGCCGGGGCCATCGATCTCAGCCATGCTGAAAACCTCGCCCGGGGCAATAAAGTCATAGGCGTGGCATTTCCAGCCTTGCCCCAGTTCGCGAGCGGCGCCGTTAGGATCGGGGAGGGCCATTCCGCCTTTACCTTTGGCACCGCTGCGGTTTTCGCTTGAGATGGAGCGGCTGAGGGCATTTGATAGTCTGGACAGATTACCCATTGACATTCCCAGGCCAGAGAAAGGTTTTGACATCTTGGTCCTCCGTAGCAGGCTTGTGAGTGCGCCATTCAATGATAGTAAAAAGCCGCCTTTGCAGGCGGCTGGCGGAAAAGAAAGCTCAATCTTCGTTGGCGAGTTCTTCTGCTATCTCGTCGCTGACCAGCATATCGGTAAAGACTTCCTGAGCATCGTCATAGTCTTCCAGGACATCAAGGAATTTCTGCACTTGCCGGGCAGTATTGGCGTCTTTGATTTCGGTGAAGTTTTCCGGGATCAGGGCGATGCTGGATTCTGTAGCGGCAATGCCGGCATTTTCCAGGATTGCCAGGATGGCGGCGAAAGATTCTGGCGGGGCCAGCACTTCGGCTTCATCATCAACGACCGAGATATCCTCGACATCGGTTCCGCCATCAAGCAGCAGTTCGAAGAGCTTCTCTTCGTTGGCGTTTTCGCCTTCGATCAGGAAGCGGGCCTTGCGATGGAATTTCCAGGACACGGCTCCTGCACCGGCCATGGTGCAGTTGTATTTGTTGAAGAAAGAGCGGATATCTGCGGCGGTGCGGTTGCGGTTATCGGACAGGCAGGTCACAATCACTGCTACTCCGCCAGCAGCATAACCTTCGTAGCTCAGGACTTCCATAACTGCCGAGCCGCCCTCGCCGGTGCCTTTCTTGATGGCCCGTTCGATATTGTCGTTGGGCATATTGGCAGCTTTGGCGGCCGCAATGGCGGAGCGCAGGCGGGCATTCAGGCTGTAGTCGCCGCCGCCTTCTTTGGCGGCCATAATGATTTCTTTGCTTACGCGGGAGAAAATCTTACCGCGTTTGGCGTCTGCAGCGCCTTTCTTGTGCTTGATTGACGACCACTTGTTGTGTCCTGACATAGAAACTCCTTTGTCCAATTACTGTCTTGTTGGCATCATCGCAGTTATGGCTCCATTTGAGGGGCAGAAAATGCCCTGCGAATCCGGGCAATTTCCAGAGGGTTAATTGTCTACCCGGCGGGGTGCGGCAATGAAAAAATAATATAGTGTGAGTTTTGCAAAAAACAACGAAAAGGCAATAAATCGCAGTCGCGTGCCAGTCCCAAAGAATCAGAAATTGATATTTTCTTTTTCTCGCCTGCCCGGTTTGCAAAAAAGTTTTCCGGGCGTAAGGTATCGTGTCGCCTTGGAGAGGTTGCACTGTTAAGCTGCTAGGCTTGT
>JAAZIZ010000413.1 GCA_012800565.1 Lentisphaerota bacterium | reverse complement strand
GCAGCCTGTCACCGGGCCTCGCTGCTGACCAGCCAGCTGCTTGGCTTTGCCCGCAAAGGCAAATTCAATGAAAGTGTAATTGATGTCAGTCAACTGCTGGAGAAAGTAGAACAGCTGTTTCGTCCTACCGCCAAGAATGTGTCATTCAGGATCATTACCTCTCCTGATTCCATGCAGATCAGAGGCGATGAGAATCAACTCACCCAGGTGTTGCTGAATCTGCTCCTGAACAGTCGCGATGCGCTGGAGGATATCCCCGGCGAGAAAAAAATCGTGCTGCGGGCGGAGGTCGCCCGTTCCGAGATGACTGACTGGGAATATCGTCCGGACCGCAAGGCGACAGCCGAGGCATACGTCTGCATTCGGGTCAGGGACAACGGCTGCGGCATGTCCGAGCAGGTGAAAATGCAGATGTTCGATCCGTTTTTCACCACCAAGCCGACCGGCAAAGGCACCGGCATGGGATTGTCAATGGTATATGGCTGTATAATGCACCACCACGGCTGGCTGCACGTCACCTCCGAGCCAGGGCAGGGTTGTGATGTGGCTGTGTTCCTGCCCCGGCTGGATGCGAAAGAGGTTGCCAGACTGTTATTTCCCAGCGAGGAGAAAGAAGATATGCAAGGTGTCTGATGCGGGCAGAGATGAGCTTAGAATTCAATCTCCATGCCATCGTAGGCTACTTCCAGGCCATGCGGCGTGAAATGCTCTTCCAGTTCCGCATGAGTAGCCTGCCCGTTATGGGAAAAATGATTGATGACATAGCGGGTCTTGCCGGGGATGACGCTGCCGATGCTCTGCAGCCGCTCTTTCACTGCCAGCATATATTTGCCGCTGTGATGTCCACGGCTGTTGTCCAGAATCCCTCCGGTGCAATCGGAAATCACCAAATCGAAGACGAACTTCTGTTCTTCCAGGAAGCGCCAGGTATCATCCGGATAATAGCCCGTGTCATTGGCGATCAGGCCCCAGCTTTTCCCGATCCGGAAAGCATAGATATTGGGGATTTCGGTATCCTTGTAAAAGTGGTCTGCCAATAGTGGAAAGAAAGTCATGTCGTCATCCGGCAGCTCTACAGCCTGAAACAATTGCAACGGTACCAGCTGCAAGCGGTATTTCTGGTAATCGCCACCAAAGGCGGCGTGGTTTTTCTCCCAGAAGTGCAGGCTGATTTGCCGGATCACCCCGGGATTCCCGTAAATTTTCAGAATATTGTCTTCCGGCACGACCGAGAAGCCGGGCTTGCGGTAGTTCAGAAGCGAAGGATAGAAGTGGTCTTCGTGGCTGTGAGTGATAAAAAGATGGCGCAGGTTTTCTGAATGCAGCGCAAAGCGATATTCCTGGGCCAGGCTGTCTGGACCAAAATCCACTCTGACCCGGTCGCTGAGCTGATAGGCGGCGCGCATGCGCACATCCTTACCGCCATTCTTCCAGGCCTCTTGGCAGACCCTGCAGTTGCAGAATATCGCCGGGATGCCCTCGGCAGCAGCACTTCCTAAAATCTTCACTCTGGCCATCGCAATTGCTTCCTTTACTGTCTGGGGGAGTTTCAGGGACAGGAGAAAAATTACCCAGGAGAGAATATAATCTCTCTAAGACAACTCACAAATCCCTTGCCGGCAGCAGAAGGCTTTTTCTCCGTTGCTGTAATGGGACAGAAACCTGCCCCCAAAAAACAGGTAAAAATTCTTGCCGGGCTTGAAAAAGAGAATATAAGTCATATAATTTATCAAATTACTGTTGTTATATTTAAACAACTGTCTGTTCATGCCCAACGAACAAGAGAACACAAATTCTCAAGAGTCCGAAGATATACGGCGTCCCTCCACCTCGGACAACGAGACTGTGCTGATTTCCCGTGACGAAAGCGGCCAGATTTTGCCGGG
>JAAZIZ010000412.1 GCA_012800565.1 Lentisphaerota bacterium | reverse complement strand
TCCGGCCTGCGCGAACCTGTCCTGCTGCAGAAACTGTTCGGGATGATTGCACAAGAGGAAGCCAGCAATCCCGATTATAACCACTGGCTGGAACACTGGAATGCGGACTACGGCAAGCACAATCCCGCGCCGGGCCTGGGGGCGCATTACTTGTTCAACGGTCTGCTGCAGCCGGGCGAGCGAGATTATGAACCGGAGAAGCATACGTTGGCCGGAACCAGACTGCAGCGCCCCAGACGACTGGATTCCTGGCGGGCCAGGTTGGGCAATCTGTTGCATTCCGGCTCCCGTCCACCGGTCTGGTGGCGGCGGATTCTGCAGACGCTCTGCCGTATGCCGGAGGAGAAGCTGCAGCGCCTGCGCCCATGTTTTTATTTGGATAACCGCTCCTGTCCCAAGGGCTTGCGGCTTGGCCCCTGCGGCGGCAGCCGGCAGGATGGGCAGTGCGAAGATGGTTGCCAGCCGTGTTTTTTTCAGCGGGTGATGCGTTTGGCTGCCGCCCGCAATCAGTTCGGTATCTTGGAAGGAGACCATGACGATATTGCAAAGCAACAGTGATGAAGCCACAGAGCAGCTGGGGCGTTCTCTGGCTTCGCTGCTGCATGACGGCATGGTGGTCGCCCTGCAGGGCGATTTAGGGGCCGGCAAGACGGTCCTGAGCCGCGGCATTGCCCGGGGGCTGGGGGTGGACGCGGCCGTGACCAGCCCGACTTTCACCGTAGCCCAGGAATACGAACTGGCCGGGCAGCGGTATTTCTATCATCTTGATATGTACCGCATTGATAACGAAGAAGCCGCCGTGGCCTTTGGAATTGATGAGTTTCTGTTCGCCCCTCGGGCGATAACTGTAGTTGAATGGCCGGAATGCATCCGCGGACTGCTGCCGGAAGGACCCGCGCTGCTGAATCTCGAATTGCAGCATCTGACGGAAGAAAGCCGGTTGTTGCTGCTGCCGGAAAGAATTTTTCACCAGCTGCAGTCTGCCGGTCTGCCGGCTGGGGTGGTCCGCCGTCAGTCTGAGGGGGAGAAATGATTGAGGCCGCATTGGATTGTTCTCAGGGGGCTGCGCTGGCCATCTGCCGGGACGGAGTGCTGCTGCAGGAACTCTGCCTGCCTGGCGATGGGCGTGACAGCGATCGGCTGCTGGCCTCCTGGCTGGTCGCACAATGCACCCAGCTGGGCTTGTCGCTGGCTGAGATTGAACGCTGGACGGTGGGAACCGGGCCGGGTAGCTTTGCGGGTCTGCGCTGCGGCATTGCTTTGGTGAAAGGCATTTGCCTGTCCAGCCGGGCAGCCATGCGCGGGGTCCCCAGTGCATACGCGCTGGGCAAGAACGCCGCGACTGCCGCTGCCCTGTCGCCTGGTCAGAAAGTGGGCGTTCTGCATGATGGTCGTTGCGGGCAGGTTATCCTCAGCCAGTTCCGGCTGGGGGAGGACGGTGAGCCAGCGCTTTTTGTTCCCCCGGCGCCACAAAACCCGCAGGATTTGCTGCTGCCGGAATGCGCTTGCGACCTCTGGGTGGCGCTGTCCGGCCAGCGCCTGCCGGAGCTGCCGCCGGCACTGATGCAGTCGCTGCGCCTGGAGGATTATGTTCCGGCCGCACAGCTGCTGACTGCATCCGGGTGGCCTTGGCCTGTGACAGCGGCTCAGGAGGAGGAATCCTGTACGCCATTGTATATCCGGCAAGCGGTTTTTGTCCGGCCTGCTGCGGTACGACAGGTGGAGTGATGTCTGCTCCGGAGATGCAGTTAAGATGATGCAGTCCAACCAAACCGTTGCTTCTGAACCAATGCCTGCAAAACGTCAGTTCAGTTTGTTCTTGC
>JAAZIZ010000411.1 GCA_012800565.1 Lentisphaerota bacterium | reverse complement strand
TTACAAGCCTAGCAGCTTAACAGTGCAACCTCTCCAAGGCGACACGATACCTTACGCCCGGAAAACTTTTTTGCAAACCGGGCAGGCGAGAAAAAGAAAATATCAATTTCTGATTCTTTGGGACTGCTGATTAAGACGATTCTGCTGGTCCCGACTGGAAAAATTATTTTCCGGCATTAGATTAAGGTTTTTCCCGGCATGGAGTCGCTTCCAGGACTACGTTCTTTGGACTCTGGCATCGGCATGATGGTGCGGAGTTGGTACTACAGGCGACGGCAGTGAATCTCCGGGAGAGCAAGCCAAAACAACAAGGAATGGACTTATGGCTGATGCAGCAGTGAAGAAGAAAACCGGTTCAGGTGCCAAGCACACTTTGTGCCGCCGTATTGGACAGTGCATTTGGGGCATGCCCAACTGCCCGACCAACAGCCGCACCATCAAGAAACGCGATGGCGGCGAAGCCACCGCAGAAGCCCGCGCCTATCCTGCCGGTCAGCACGGCCCGACCAAGCGCCGCGCCAAGCTTTCGACCTACGGCGAGCTGCTCCTGGAAAAACAGAAACTGCGCGCTTTTTATAACCTGACCGAACATCAGCTGCGTTTTATCTACGGGCAGTCCAAACGCGGTGAAGGCAACACCGCTGACAAGCTGCTGCGCAATCTTGAGATGCGGCTGGCCAGTGTTGTTTACCGCAGCGGTCTGGCCAAGACCATCTGGGCGGCCAAGCAGATTGTCTCCCACCGTCACGTTCTGGTTGATGGCCGGATCGTTGACCGCGCCAGCTATCGTCTGAAACCAGGCCAGGTGGTCAGCATCAGCGCCCAGCGTTCGCCCGTAATCTGCGAAATTTCCAAGGGTCTGGACATCCTGGTCCCGGATTATCTGCAGAAAGAAGCTGAGGAATGCAAGGTGACTGTCGCCCGCGAGCCTCTGGCGGAAGAAATCCAGACGGGCGTGGAAATCATGAAAGTCATTGAGTACTACGCGCGTTAAGCACAGTGGTAATAGAAGCCGTACGCATTGCGTGCGGCTTTTTTTGTTTCTGCGTTTTTTGTTTCTCTCCGTCCCCGGGTTTGCCAAGCTTCCAGGCAGCAGTTATATTGGTTTAATTACAGGCTTGTTCGTCCAGGCAGATGGCAGTCAGCCGGAATGCCAGGATATAGGAGATAATTCAGATGGGTGGCATTTTCGGGGTGATTTCCAGGGGCAACTGTGCCTCTACTTTGTTTTACGGCATCGACTACCATTCACACCTGGGCAACCAGCGCGGCGGGATGCTGGTCAAAGGTGCCAACGGCTTCACACGGGCCATTCACGATATTCGACATGAGCAGTTTCGAGCCAAATTCGAAAATGACCTGCTGCGCATGAACGGGAAAATCGGCATCGGCTGCATCAGCGATTTTGACGACCAGCCCCTGATTATATCCGGCAAGAATGGCAAATTCGGCATTACCACAGTGGCGAAAGTAAACAACTTGATTGAGTTGCGGGACCAGGCTTTCCAGGATTACAATGCGCATTTTGCTGAAAGTGCCGCCGGAGAGGTCAGCCCGACAGAAATCATCGCCTCAGTCATCAGCCAGAAGCACGGTTTTCCCGAGGGCATTCTCAATGCTCAGGAGAAGATTGAGGGGTCCTGCACCATGCTGCTGTTGACCGATGAGGGGCTCTATGCCGCCCGCGACCGCTGGGGGCGCACGCCACTGGTAATCGGCAAAAAACGCGGTTCTTATGCCGTGGCCTCAGAATCCTGCGCCCTGCATAACCTCGGATATAAAATTGATTACTGGCTGGGACCAGGCGAAGCGGTGCTGCTGAACGAGCATGGCCGGAAGGTGGTGGTCCCTGCCAGGAAAGAGAAGCGGGTCTGTGCTTTCCTGTGGATTTACTACGGTTTCCCGGCCTCCTCATACGAAGATATCAACACCGAACTGGTGCGCTACCGTTGTGGAGAATTCCTGGCCGAACGCGACCGCGGCATTAATGTCGATGTGGTCGCCGGGGTGCCTGATTCCGGTACTGCCCACGCTTTAGGATACGCAGTCAAAGCCGATATCCCCTACCGGCGCGCCTTTGTCAAATACACGCCGACCTGGCCGCGCAGTTTCGTCTACGACAGCCAAAAAGAGCGCAAGCATGTCGCCAGCATGAAGCTGATCCCCATTTCGGACTTCATCAAGGGGCAGCGCCTGTTGTTCTGCGAAGATTCCATTGTCCGCGGGACCCAGCTGCGCAACACCTTTGCACGATTGCCTGCCTCAGGGGCAAAGGAGGTGCATGTGCGCTCGGCCTGTCCGCCAATTCTTCACAACTGCAAGTATTTGCGCTTCACCCCCAGCCGTTCCAACCTGGAGCTGATTACCCGCCGGCAGATTAAAAAACTCGAAGGCCGTGACGATGCGCATTTGGATGAATACGCCGATGAAAACAGCGAGCGTTATGCGGCCATGGTCGAAAATATCCGCCAGGAGATGGGCTTCACTTCTTTGAAGTACCAGACACTGTCAGATATGATCGCTGCCATCGGCCTGCCGGCAGAACAGCTTTGTACCTACTGCTGGACCGGCAGGGAATGATCAGGCCGCTGCCAAGCGCCTGCGGCAGCAATCCGCCATCTGGAGTTTGTTTCACCACTCTTGCATCAGGGAACCGATTATGAAAGACAACCGCTGGCTTTCTCTTGTCGCATTGGCAATAATGTCCGCCGGGTTTGTTTTAGCGGAAAGCACAGTCCCTCTGCGCCAGGGCCTGGTCAACAGCAGCAGCCTGGCAGTGCGCCCGCGACCGGCGAGCTTCTATGAACGCCTGGGAGTGCTGAACAAGGGCGACGTGGTCCAGATCGTGCGGCAGCAGGATGACTGGTACGAAATCCTGCTGCCGGAAAACATCCTTGGCTGGGTCCGCAGCGAGCACCTCAATGCTGAGAATATTGTAATCAGCGACACCTGTTTTCTGCATACCGGCGCAGGTGAGATGTTCACCAACTTCCACCATATTCCGGCGCAGACTAAACTGACCCTGGCAGGCGTTCCGAATGACGGCTGGTGCCAGGTCATTCCTCCGGCGGGTACTACCGCCTGGGTCAGCGCCGCCTATATCAGTTTCCCTGATGCAGAGGGCACGGCTGCCAAGCCAGACCAGGTGAGCACAACCGCAAACCAAGTCGCACAGGCCGAAATCAGCAACTTGGAAGCGCAGCGCAATAAGTTGAAAGAAGAGCATGCCCGCCAGCAGGCGCAGCTGGAAGAGGAACAACAGCGCCTGAACCAGTTGCGCGCCGACGCCGAGAAACTCAAGCAGGCGACAGCACAGGATGCGAATGCTCTCGGAGAGCTCCAGCGCGAGGTCGAACGTCTGCAGCTGTTGCGGGAGAATGCTGAGGTCAAGGCAGCCTTGGCCCGCACGGAACGTGAAAAAGCGCTGCTGCAGGCCACTGCCGAACAGAAGAAACTGGAGCAGCAGAAACAGGAGGCCGAGTTGAAAGCCAGGACTGTGCTGTCGGAAAAAGATAAATGGGAGGAAGAAGCCCGCAAGGTCTCCGCCGCCCTGACTGCAGCCCGGGAAGAGTCCCGCCAACAAGCCGAAGCAGCCAGAATCGAAGCGGATAAGCTGGAAAAGGAGAAGCTGGCTATTGTCGAAAAGGCTGAGGCAGCTTTGAAAAAAGCCCAGGAAGCCGAGGAACGCCGCCGCGAAAGCGAGCAGAAACAGTCCCTGACTGAGCAAGCCATTCAGACTCTGCAGGCCGATTTGCTGCAAGCCGAAAAGAAAGTCGAGGCTTTGCGCCAGGAACGCGAGCGGATGGAAGCGGCAACCAAGGAAGAGGCCACCAAACTGGAACAGGTCCGCCAGGAGGCCGAACGCCTCGCCCGCGAAAATGCCGAAATTCAGCAGCGCCTTGAGGCCGCCCGGCAGGAACGGCAAGCTTTGGACCAACAGAAGCTTGAAGATGAGAAGCGGCAGCAGACCTTGAAAGCGCAAGTGGCGGCCCAGGAGGCTGCCCGTGAGAGCGCCGCTCCGGAAACCGCCCAAGAGGTCGCTGCAGTCACGACGACGGCTGACGGGCGGCAGCGCATCTTGCTGAGCCCGCCTGCTGTTGCAGACGACGCTGTTTCTGCTCCAGCCCCGGCAGCTCAACCGACGCAGTCGGCTGCCTCTCCCCAGGCTTCTGCGGCAGTATCCGAAAGCCCGGCTAAGGCAGCTGAAGCTGAGCCGGTACAGTCTGCCAACATCATCGCGCCGCCGATTCAACCTCGTAAGACCGGGATCGTGGTTTCCCTGCGGGAGAATGCTTCCGCCTATGCCAGCCACGTTCTCTGTGAGAGCCGGAACTTTACCCTGGTGCCGGTCTGCTATCTGCACAGCAGCATTATTGACTTGCAGCCCTGGGAAAATCTGATGGTGGAAGTAACTGGCGAGGAGATCAGCATCAAGGGCTGGACACGACCGGTTCTGAAAGTGGACGGCATCATCAGAAAATAGTCTCTGCCACAGCAAAGTCCGCTTGCGCCGCGGATGCTTCCGGCTCTGATTTTGCAGCCAGGATTGGTCAGCTGAGCAATAATAACTATTTTCGCTCTGGAGTAGAACATTATGCGCTCTGTTCTTGGCTGGCTGCAATCTGGGAATTTTTTGTAATGCGTAAATAACCACCCCGGCTGTACACAACTGTCTTTTTTCAAGGCTCTGGGGGATGGTATGGGACGTATGGGACGTATGGGACGTATGGATGGGACAATGGGAAGGGCGGCGCATACCGGCGGCGGGATAGTGCCGCGCCTCCGGCG
>JAAZIZ010000410.1 GCA_012800565.1 Lentisphaerota bacterium | reverse complement strand
TGGTCAAAAAAGTGGTGCTTTGATGATTTTCCCCGAACAAGGCGCATTGGCCGGGATATTTGAGGTGATTCAGGTTGACCGACTCGCAGGCTTTTTGCAATTTAGCCACCCAGTAAACATTGTAGGCAACATTGCCGTAGGTCAGGCAAGTCTTTTCTTCTACTCGTTTTATGATATCTGCCAGCCGCCTGGCCTCGGGGCATTGCAGCAGGCGGTCGCCGTACTTTAATTCCTGGTCGCTGAGGACCAAATAACCGCAGGTATAAAGTTCACGAGTGCGAACCGGCCATTTGACGTCTTTATCAAACCGCTGATTCGGGGGCATGTGGTCGTTGTAGTCGAGGGAATACTGATGGAAGACCGTCGCCAACTGCTTGCGGTTGGAGATACAAGAAATCCCCCGGGCCTTCGCCCTGGCTTTCTGCAATGCCGGCAAAAGCATTGAGGCGAGAACCGCGATAATCGCTATCACTACCAGCAACTCAATTAAAGTAAACATCTTACGCATGGCCATGCCTCCTTTCCTTTTCATCTGCTACTGCTTTTGTCTTCAAGTTGCAACACAGCATAAGTATCAAGAACGAGTTCGTCACCCTCTAATCTGCCGCCGGCAAATGCCGGGGCAAAAACCTGTCTTGGCGCTGCCGCCAGCCTGATCCTGGCTGCTGTCGTTTCGTAATTGACCAAGTGCAGAAAACGGCGTCCATCGGGCACTTGAAACAAAGTCGCCCCCACCGCTTGCTTGCTGTCCAGACCGGCCGGCAGCAGCGGCAGCAGCCGGTCGCCTTGTTCCGGATAGGGCAGCTGCGCCGGCTCTGTCAGGCTGCTTATCGGCACTGCCTCCGGCGTATCCGGGAAATCGCTTTCCGGAGCGGTTTCGCGTTCAAAAGCCTGCAAATCGTAACGTCCTGAGGCACCGGTAAAGATCACTTTTGGCACTTGCCGGAAGCATTCCAGCTGCTGCTCGCTGAGCATCTGCACATTAGGCACCAGCAAGGTCTCCACTCCTTGCAGAGCTTCCGCGCCATCCCGCACCACAAAACGGAAAGGAATGCCATGCCGGAGCAGAATCTGCAACAGCCCCCAAAGCGAACTCTGGCATTCCTCCGGAAACAACAGGCGCGATTCCCGGTTCACATAAATCGCAGTCGGCGCGACATTCACTGCGCCTTGCCAGATATCCGGATGCTGATGGATGAATTCGGCGAACGGACGGGTAACGGCCATGAATTCCGGGCGTTCATACAGCGAGCGTCCGGAGCCATCAAAGCGCAGTCCCCAGGTTGTGCAGGGAGTCTGCCCCCAGGCCAGGGCTTCGGCCAGGGTCAGGGCGCACTCCTGGCTGTCCGGCCAGCGGTAACGGTGGTCCGGGCCATGCAGGTGATGCGAGGGATAGGCGTTGAATCCGGCGGCAGCAGCAAAAGCGTAGATTTCCGTCTGCGAACGTAAGCCGCCTTTGTCATTGATGCCCGGAAAAAGTGAATTTTCGGCACAGACCAGATCATGCGTCTCGGCCAAATCAGCCGGATAGACATTGATAACGCCGTCGTTATCAACTCTGCGGCTGACCGCGGGATTGCCGCCCAGAACAGCTCCGGGCTTGATGCGGTCGATGCGTTGCCGCAATTCGCGCATGATGTTTTGGCGATGCTGCTGCCGGAACAAGGCCATTTCCAGATATGCCGGGTCGAGACCACCACGCTGACGCGGGAAACAAAGCCCTGAGAGATCGGAAAAACCGAAGCAGCGGGCGGCCTCTTCAGGAGTATACTTTGCTGCCAGATATTGATGAAAGAGCTTCTGACACAAGGGGCAATAACACCCCTTGTAATAATCGTTGTCCAGACGTATGCCATCCAAGCCGCAATAACGCAGACCATGCTCGACACCTTGCAGATAATATTCACGCACCTGCGGATGAGAAAAACAGAGGCTGGGGCGGTCATAGTTGTATTCCAGGCGCTTGCCGGCAGCATCCAACGCCAGGCACTGGGCAGCCCAGGGATTTTCCAGCATAAACAGCTCTTCCTGCACAGAAAAGAACTGAAAATATCCCGTGACTTTCAGGCCGACAGCATGGGCATTCTCCACCATTTGCCGGGTGCGCTCAATCTCAGCCGCCTCACCTTGCAGGCCATAGCCGTAAATATAATGAATCTCCACAAAGTCATAACCCGCATCGCGCATCTTCTGCAGAGCAGGCTTCTCATGGCATTCCAAGTACCAGCGACGCCATTCCGGCGAAGCATGGTTGACCAGACCAAGCACTCTGATACGGGTCCGCAAACTATACTGCTCAGTATAGTGAAAACCCATATTCATCAGCTTGGGCGCAGACAAAAATGAGCTTCTGGGCATGGCGCAGCTCCTTCAACAAATGAGAAATAAAACCGTAAGAAATCCCGCAAGGCAATGCGGTAAAATCGAATCAATTGCTGATAGCAAAACCATCATTCAGCAATGATGAACGAGTATTCCGATTTTGTGATATAAATGTATGCTGCAAAACTATTTTGTCAAATTGAAAATTCCCCCTACTGCAAAAAATACAGTCCCAAAGAATCAGAAATTGATATTTTCTTTTTCTCGCCTGCCCGGTTTGCAAAAAAGTTTTCCGGGCGTAAGGTATCGTGTCGCCTTGGAGAGGTTGCACTGTTAAGCTGCTAGGCTTGTA
>JAAZIZ010000409.1 GCA_012800565.1 Lentisphaerota bacterium | reverse complement strand
TACAAGCCTAGCAGCTTAACAGTGCAACCTCTCCAAGGCGACACGATACCTTACGCCCGGAAAACTTTTTTGCAAACCGGGCAGGCGAGAAAAAGAAAATATCAATTTCTGATTCTTTGGGACTGTTTTTTGCAGTTTTTGTCGGGTTTGTCGATTGCGGAATACGTTTACTGGTTTATAGTAAAGGCTTTTCCCGTTTTACGGTTCCAGGAATTGCCATGAAAATCAGTAGCGACGGTTGCGGCAGAATAATCCGTGAATTTTATTTAAAGAACAAGCGTGGCTTGCATTTGCGCTTAGCCGGCGAGATTGCCAAGATTGCGATGCGTTACAATGCCGATGTCAAGCTTGTCTCCGGAGAGCATGCGGTTGATGCCAGGAGTGCTTTGGCCTTGCTGACTTTGGCCGCCACTCAGGGCAGCCGGCTGGTGCTGATCGGGGAAGGACAACAAGCATCCGAGGCAGTCAATTCCCTGGTTGAGTTTATCACCAGCCAGGACTGCGATCTATAACAGCCGGGCGGACAGGTTGGACATTATTGTGTCGGCAGACACAGCTTGATTGCATGTCCGGCAATCGTTAAGGGCAGCCGTCCGGTCTCTGATTCAGGATAAAGCACTTTGGGGACGATAATATGGGGTCCGTCAAAGCGCAAGGTATATCGCAGTACCTGAATCTGGAGGCTGCACGGGGTATTTATCCAGCAAACGTATTACCTGTCTTGGGCGGCTGGCGAATAAATTCGGCCTTTGATGAGTAAATTCCACACTGCGAATTATATTAGCCTATTTATCTGCTCAGTGAGCATCCGGTAGGGCGCTGCATGGTCCGGGTGGGGGTAAAACCGCCGGGATATGCAGCGTTGCTGGAGCACTGCGCCAGACGGAAAATAACCCCGCCGGGTTGCAGGGAGCGTTAAAACGAATAAATTAACTCGTATGGACAGAGAATTTTTTAGCAAGCAACCCTTGCGGGTGCTGGTTCGGGGACGCAATCTGGAGGACCTCCTGCCGCTGTTGCGCCGCTTTGCGGTGGAATTGGTGGACGACAACCCTGATTTGGTGATCACGCATGGCGGCGACGGTTCATTGCTGGGGGCCGAGCGAGATTATCCCGGCGTGCCCAAGTGTCCGCTCCGGGACCGCCGGCAGAATCCGAAATGTTCGCAGCATTCAGAGCTTTCGACCTTGGAGAAACTGTTTGCCGGTCAGCTGCAGCGTTCGAATCTGGAGAAGTTGGTAGCCGTGACTGCCTGCGGCGAGGAATTATGTGGCATTAACGACCTGGTGTTGGGCCGGGAACTGCTGTCCAGCGCTATCCGCTATCGCATCATTGTGGATGGCGAGCTGTTTCGCCCGCAAGTGGTCTCAGACAGCCTGGTGATAGCCACGCCTTTCGGCAGCACCGGCTATTTCCAGAGCATCACCCGGGGGAATTTCCGCACCGGCATCGGCTTGGCTTTCAATAATGCTATGGACGGCAGTGGTTTTTCTGTCCTGTCCAGCTTTGTTCGCCTGGAAGTGCAGGTACTGCGCGGCCCGGCGGTGCTGGTGGCTGACAACGATCCGAAGATACTGCGGTTGCAAGATGGCGAAACCCTGCTGGTGCGCCTGGCGGACCGCAAAACTGCAGTTTACGGATTGGACGTGTTCCGTTGTCTGGACTGTTACCAATTGCGACGGAACGGAATTTGAAATGCGCGGCCAGGACTGCGGACTGGGTCAGCAATGTCAAGCCCTGCCGGACACTGATTTTGTGGAATAAAGAAGGATAATAAATAAATGGAGCCTTACAAATTCTGGAGCAGTGGCTTTTGCATTTTTTTGATGTGCTATCTGATTGGCGGCATCCCTTTTGGATACCTGATCGGCAAGTTCAACGGCTTGGATATCAGGCGTCATGGCAGCCATAATATCGGTGCAACCAATGTCCGCCGGGTGCTGGGAGGTGACTGGGGGACAATCTGCTTCGCTTTGGATTTTCTGAAAGGGCTCATACCGGTGGTGTATATCGGGGCAGCGCTGGGGGCGGAATGGTACGTCGGCTTTGAATGGGGGGAGATTTTTGCTGTAGTGGGTACAGTGCTGGGGCACATTTTTCCGTGGACCTTGAAATTCAGGGGTGGTAAAGGAGTCGCGACCAGCCTGGGAGCAGTGCTGGGGGTGGCTTTCTGGCCGGTGCTGTGGTGCGCAGTGGTATGGTACCTGACTTTCCTGAAAACCCGCATTGTGGCCATGGCCAGTATTGCGGCGGCGGTGACCATGCCCTTGGTCGGGCTGGTGATGTATTTTTTCCGTTTAGGGCGGATTCATGGCCCGGCGGTGATTCTGATGCTGATCTTGAGCGGTCTGATCATTTATCGTCATAAGGATAATATCCTGCGCATGCGGGAAGGGCGAGAGAATACTTTCCATAAGCAGCATCGCGTCAGCAGAGGGACTCCGGCAAGATGAAAAGAATTCTTGGGATATTGCTGCTTTGCAGTTATTTGGGCCTGGCTGCCGCAGAGACAGCTCTGCCATTCGGCGCAGCGCGCCTGGAGAATGGCGATATCTCGTTTGCCGGCATGGTGGTGCGGACAACTGCCGGCGAACTGGCTGTGCCCTGCCGCTTCGTGCTGACCGAAGGAGCCTTGGAGGTTATCGTCTGCCGACCGGATGGACGGATGCACGAGACCCTGCTCTGCAGTGAGGTCCGCGCGGTGCATGTGCAGGCGCTGCTCTATCTGCTGGGGGCTAATAATGGTTCCCGCCTGCCGGGTGAGGGTATCCGGCAGGGTGATCTCTGCGACTTGTGGCTCGAATGGCAGGATGCCCAGGGCAAGCAATTGCGTGAGCCAGTAGAAGAATGGATCATTGATACCAGAACCGGGCAGAATCTGCGTCCTGCGGGCTGGGTCTTTGTGGGCTCAACTGTGAAAGACGGGGTGTTTACGGCGGATGCCGAGGGCAATATCGTGATCAATTATTCAGTCGGCGCAACAGTGCTGGATTCCCCTGATCCTGGCAGCGTGGATGATACTATCCATATCGTGGATGCAGAAAAAAGCCGGCCACCTGAGGGTGCAGCAGTAACCCTGGTGATCAAGCCGCGCAAAAATAATCCCGCGGGGGCAGCAACGCCCTCCCCAGGCAACGGAAGAGCAAACCCAGATAAGGAAAGGGGCACACCATGAAGAACGGAAAATTTGGTTTTGGGGTCATCGGTTGCGGTACGATTTCAGGGAGCCATTTGAAAGCCATCCAGGCTTGCGCCGAAGCCGAGTTGGTGGCAGTCTGCGATACAGATGAAGCCAAAGGTCAGAAATGCGCGGCCGAAAATGGCCAGGTGCGCTTTTATCGTGACTGTCAGGAGATAGTCAAAGACCCGGCAGTGGATGTGGTCTGCATCTGCACACCGTCCGGAATGCACGCCGAAGGCGTGATTGCCGCAGCCAAAGCCGGCAAGCATATATTATGTGAGAAGCCCTTGGATATCAGCTATGAGCGAATGTGCCGGATGATTGAGGCTGTGGACAAAGCCAAGGTCAAGATGGGATGCGTTTTCCAAGGCCGCACCTACGCAGACACCATCAAGGTACGGGAGGCGATCAAGGCCGGAATTCTGGGTCGGATGACTCTCGGTGACGGGCTGATGAAATACTACCGCTCCAGAGCTTATTATGCCAGTGCCGGCTGGCGCGGCACTTGGGCTCTGGATGGCGGCGGTGCGCTGATGAATCAGGGCGTGCATGGCATTGATTTGCTGATGTGGACCATGAATTCTGATGTCGAACGAGTGTTTGCCCGGATGGACCACCTGGTGCGCGATATTGAGGTTGAGGATACTTGTGTGGCCAGCCTGCAGTTCAAGAACGGTGCCTTGGGCGCACTAGTGGGCACCACCTCTTGCAATCCCGGTGAAAAACGGCGCATTGAGCTGCACGGAGACCTCGGCACAATCTGCATTACCGAGAGCAATATCTCGCGTTGGGCCCTGACTTCAGAGCCCGATGGTTTGGCTAAGGACCAGGAAATTTCCGCTCCGGCGGCTACTTCTCTTACGGCCGTGAATGATCCTACCAAACTGGAGCTCACCAGTCACGCATTTCTGGTCAACGACCTGGTTCAGGCCATCAAGGAAGACCGTGATCCGTACATTGTCGGGCGCAGTGCCCGTAAAGCGGTGGATTTAATCCTGGCGATTTATGAATCTGCGCGGACAGGCCGGGATGTAAGCGTCAAGTACGGCGACTGAGCGCTTGCTTGATGAGGTGTTTTCCGCTTTTTGACAAGGGGATGAAGCCATGCGAAGTCATGCCATTGATTCTCTGTTGCTGTTGCTTGGGGCTGGGCTGCTGCTGTCCGGGGGAATGCTGTCCGGACAGACTGCCTTGGGCAGCAAATCGGTAATCAGGAATGGCCGTTTTGCCGATCCTGCCGGGCCGACGGAAAGTTGGTCGGTCCGCTGTTCCGGCGGGTTGGGCAGCATGCGGGTGATGCCGGCGGAAACGGAAGGAGAATCCAATGTGATGACTGTGGTCATCAAGCAGACTTCAGCGCGACCTTGGTCGGTAGAGCTGCTGCAGGTGCTTGATTCTGAAGTCGAACGCGGGTCTACTCTGCACATCAGTTTCGACTATAAGATGAGCGAAGGGTATTGTTTCCATTTTTATTGGCAGGTGGAAGCTTCGCCCTGGCCGAAACTGCTCTCCTTGCGCCTCACTGAACCGGTGGATACCTGGCACCGTCTGCGGGTGGCCGTGCCTATCCATGAGGCTTATAATGCCGGCCAGACTGCTTTCTCTTTCCACTTGGCGGAGAAAACCGGTACCCTGGAGCTGCGGAACATCAGTGCTACGCTCTACCCGCCAGGCTTTGACCCCGAGACTTTGCCCAGCAATGTCAATCCTGTCCTGGGGGGGGATTTTTATGACAACGACTGGCGGGATATGGTCCTGCGCAAGATTGATAAGAATCGTCGCGGGCAATTGACAGTGCAGGTCAAGACTGGGGAGCAGGCGGTCCCGGCGGCGAAAGTCAGCATCCGTCAGCTGAGTTCCAGTCTGGCATTTGGGGTTGAGGCTTCTGCAGCTCTGCTGATGCCGGAGGTTCTCTCCCGCCGGGAACTAAATGCGTTATGCCGGCGGGTGGAGCCGTACCGGGAAGCCTGGCCGCAGTACCGGAAGTTGATTCTGGAGAATCCCCTCTTTTCGTTTGTCTCTTTCTATGACGGTTTTACCTGGCGTGAGCATGCCATCTGGGGCAACAAGATAGACCTGAAGCTGGTGCAAGACACCTTGGCGGCCGGAAAGTCCATCCGTGGACACGCATTGTTTGTCCCGGCGTATATGTTTGCTCCCACGGCTTGCCGCAGCAAGAATCGCGACCAGCTCTGGGAAGCTTTGATGCAGCAAGTCGAGCAGATGGTCAAGCGCCACGCCGGAAAGATCAATTCCTGGGAGGTACTGCACGGTGCCATTGAATATAATGAGCTGTATAACTTCATTGGCGTCGACAGCTTGGCCGAGGTTTTCAAGACGGCAGAGAAAGCTTCTCCAGGAATGACTATGCTGGTCAGTGACCTGAATGCCTTGGGCGAAATTTCGGAAGTGTCCCTGAATGATCTCGCTGAGCTGCTGACCTGGCTGAAAACCGAAGGTGTGAACGTGCAGGGGCTGGTGCTGGGGATGAATCTGCAGCGCCTGGATGTGGCCCCGCAATCAATGGAGAAGCGCCTGGACCGCCTGCACAGTCAAGTCGGTTTGCCGTTGCATATCCGCAATTTGGCGGTCAGCGGTGAGAATCTTGAGGCGCAGGCGGATATGATCCGTGATTATATGCTGTTGTTTTTTTCCCGCCCGGAAGTGGTCAGCCTGTCTTTAGGGGAATTATGGTCTCCGGCCTTGATCAATGCCCGGATGGGCTTTTACGAGGCTGATTTCCAGCCCCGGCCGGCGGCAGCGATGGTGATGAAGCTGCTACAGGAGG
>JAAZIZ010000035.1 GCA_012800565.1 Lentisphaerota bacterium | reverse complement strand
GGGTGGTTTCGGGGACAAAGGAGATTTTCCTGATTTCCCGTTCCGGGAAAGGGTTATTCCAGGCGAACTGATAATAGCGGATTTGCTTGCTGCTGTCTTCCGGGTCCCGGCGATTGTACAACGCCCGTCCGGCCAGCAGCAGCGTGTTCTCGGCCGCGACATCCGCAAAGCCGATATTTTCGAACGCAGTCAGGGGAATGTCAACCGTGCTGCCATCCGCATAATGGACCTGGTAAGCCCCGGCCGGTTCGCCATAGAGGTACTGGCGCCAGCCGCTTTTGAGCTTTTTCATCTGTTCCGGATTCAGGTAGCCCGGCGGACAGGTGATGTTGTGCAGGAAGAACAGCTCGGCGAATTTGCCGGAGATGGGAACTTCTTCCGGCAGCACCTGCCCGGTGAAAGCAGTGGGGATGTTGGCGATGTTCAGCGAAGCCTCGCCGGCAATGGGTATGATTTCGCTGCCGCCGGCCGGCGCATGGTTGACAGCCCGCAACTGGCAGGCGGTGGGCAGATAGCCATTGGCAATCGCCTCCGGCAGGCTCTGACGGCCGGTGCCAGCGGTATTCCAGGCAAATCCGGCGGCCAGGGTGTTGGCGGCGGAGTAGCTGGGCTGGAAGTTGAAGTACATTGAATAGAAGCCGTAGAGAATCCAGCCGAATCCCCGAACCTGGGGGAGAGTTTTTGCGCTGGGATAAGCGTTATCGCTGTTGCTGAGGTTGGCGTTGGGAAGCGCCCAGACCTCAAAGCCTTGTTCACTCAGGTATTGGATGTTGCGGTCCTGATAGGCCCAGATGACGATGATGAAGTCCCGGGGCAGCTGATCAAGGTGTGCGGAGACATCATAGCGGTGCCCGTTATGCCAGCGCACCAGCATATCCTCGTGCATAATCGGCCGTACGCCTTGCCGGCGGCAGAACTCAGCCACGCGCTGATGGAATTCCATAAAGGCCTGAGCCCTGGTCTTGCCCCGCAACAGCGGGTCAGGCTGTTCATCTTTCTTGGGGGAATGCCACCATTCATCGCTGCCGATGCCGATATATTTGACGCCGGTGGCCTGAATGACGTCCTGGAGGCAGTTGAAGACAATGCGATCGTGGTCGGGGTGGGTGATATCGGCTTGGGTAGCATCACCTTTCTCACGCAGTTCAGGATGGGTAACGGTCAGCCACCAGTTTGCATGACTGCCCAGCTGCCAGCGCGGGGCCAGCTCAATGAAGTTGTCGCGGCACCACTGGGCCAGGCGAGACAAGTCCTCCAGGCTGTAAATAGACTGGGTGCCATTCATCTCCGGCTGGCTTTTGTACCGGGTCAGGGAGGACAAATCACAGATCAGGAAATTCTGCTTGTTGTCGGCCACATATTTCCGCACCCAGTCAATCAGGTAATCCATGGTGCGGACATCCTTGAGCTGCCAGCCGGGAAAGGTCCAGGGATGTACCATTTCGACTACCCGCACCGGCAGATCGGGGTGGTCTTCCAGCTCGCAGCCAGGCAGAATGGTATTGCGGGGCTGGAACCGCGAGAGCAGCAGCTGCAGCAGGGTCACACCGCCGTAATAAAGCCCGGGTTCATCGCTGCCGCTGATGCTCACGCCCTGGGCCGTAACCGTCAGGCGGTAGCCCTCCGGCGGCCCACCGGGGGAGAGCGATAAGGCGATGCCGCCCGACCCGGAGCCAGCCAAGGTGAACTCCCGCCCGGTGTATCCCTGCAGGCGATCGGCCAATATCCTGGCGGTCAGCCGGGTCCGCTCGCTGGCGTTCTCAGGCAGCCTGATGACTGGAGCGGCGGCCAGATCGTAGCGGACCTCCGCGGAAAGCTGCTGCTTTTTCGGCACGGGCCAAAGCACGATCTCGCTGCTGCGGTCCGGGATTTCCCTGTCGTTGCGGCAATTGACGCCGGTCACAAAGCGTGAACCGGCCGGATTGAGGACTTCCAGGTAGATAGAATACAGTCCGGGCAGGTTTTTGCAGCCATTGACGGTGAGGTTCTCTTCCAGGGGCATCAGTTCCGAGGTGAGGATGGAATGGTCCGGCGCCACCAGATGTACCCGCGCCTGGCAGCCGGGTGCCTGGCCGCTGTTTTTCAGGGCGATGGCAATGCCGGCCTTATCCATCCCGGCATATTCCAGGCAGCGCACGGAGAGGATTTCGCTGGTGCCATCGCCGAAAGGACGGGCATTGAAATACAGCAGGCCGTAATTGCGCGGCGGCGGATAATTGTCGGACGGATTCCAGACATCGGCTTTCGCTCCGCTGATATTCTGCACAATCTGGAAATTGACAAACTCGCGTTCTGTCTTGCGCAGGGAGGCGAAAGGCAAAGTCAGCTCTGTTTGCCAGACATTGTCTTCCAGGCGCATGCTCCGGGTATGCTCGGGAATGAAGTCAGTGTGCCTGGTCACTGCTGCGGCAGTGACATCATAATGGTTGGAAAAGCCCCATTCTGTGCCGGCAGCATTGAACACGTACTGGAAACACGACTGATTGTCGAGTTCACCAGAGAAAAACAGCTCCAGCAGCTCATCATGCCAGAGGCGCCCCTTGTTGTCACCAGGCTTAACCAGTGCGACGGGTGGGCGCCCGCCAAAGCTGGCGCTGGTGTGCAGGTATAACGCCTGCTCATCGTATTTGGCCTGCACCTGCAGGCTTTTGCCCGCAAACAGCGGGTGGAATTCCGGCAGGACTTCCGCGCTGCGACGGCGCTGCAGGATTGGCATCTCGCGGGATTGCTGCAATTGCAATTCCTCCTCCTGCAGGAAAATGCGTTTCAGAAAGATGCTCCGGCCAGAATTCTCCGGCCCGGAGTCGAGGATCACGTGCGAGGCCTGGTGCAGGTTACGGGATGCTCCGGCGCGGCGGTAGCCGGGCTCGAAAAGGTAGTCATGCTCGCCCTGCTCCAGCAAGATGCTGCCCACCAGAACCGCCTGGGAATCATGGTGGAAGATTACAGAGATACTGAACCGGGGCTGATCGCTACCGTCATAGGCGATGCGATAAAACAGGCGGCGCTTTTTATTTTCCAGGAGAGGACGCTCAATTTTCAGATTGGCCCGGGCGCCGCCTTGAGTGCCATGGTAGGTCAGCTTCAGGTAGTCCTCACCATTGCGCTGGACCACTTCGCTGTCGGCATTCAAGTCGCTGCCGGCTTTCCATTTGGTAGTATAGCAGGAGATGCTGGTTTTGCCGGGGAAGAATAAATCGACCTCAGCTCCGGCAAGCAACGCCGGCATGATAATGCCGCCCAATAACAGGATTGTGAGTTTAGGTTTGGAAATCTGCATCGTCTGCTTCCTGAAGTTAGTAATTGAGGTTAGTATTTCTCACTGACGGGTCGGACAGGTCGGACGGG
>JAAZIZ010000408.1 GCA_012800565.1 Lentisphaerota bacterium | reverse complement strand
TGTTCTGGAGATGGCGGGAGCTTGCTGCCGCACAATCTTGAGATTTGCTGAACTCCAGGCCTTGAAAAAAGACAGTTGTGTACAGCCGGGGTGGTTACTGACGCATTACGATTTTAAGTTAATTTACCGTCAAACCTTATTAACTATGGATTGACAAATGGTCTTTTTATGATAGTGTATACAAATAACATGTTTTTTGGTGCAGTTTAGCTTTGGGAGTAACGCTTGATGGGAGCAGGCCGGAATTCATTCAGTAATATGGCAATACTGCTGAATTTTCCTTATCCGGCGAGGAAACGGGTAATGGCCTGTTTTCAGCTGTTTCAGCCCCCATGCAAGCCTATAATCTATAATGTTATTGCAGTGTCTGTCGTAGTTTTGGCAAAGGAGGCGGTTACATGAGAACGCTGTGCAGAGTTTGGGTTGGTCTTTGGTTTTTTCTGACGTTGCATTGTGCGTTGCTGGCGCAGGGGTATACTCCGGCAGAGGATTTTGATTATAAAATAGTTGACGATAATGTCGTTATTACGAAATACATAAAAGAACAAACTGGTGCTTTCACGGTTAATGTTCCGCCGCAGATAGACGGCAAGAATGTCGTTGCCATCGGGGAACGGGCCTTTAAGGGCAATTACTATTTGGACGGAATCACACTACCGGAAGGAATCACCACTATCGGCGAAGAAGCCTTTGCTGGATGTGGCAGTTTAGGAGAGACCTTTTTCCCGACCTCACTGACTTCTATAGGCGCGAAAGCCTTCGAAGGCTCGGGGTTGTACCAAGTGCAGATTCCTGCCGGCGTAGCCAGCATAGGTGAAAAAGCTTTTTTCGAGTGTGATAACCTTGTTTCCATCAATGTATCCACTGACAACTCGGATTATTCTTCTGAGGACGGAATCCTTTTTGACAAGGGCAAGGCGCTGCTCATACAATATCCTGGCGGCAAGGAGGGCACTTCATATACTTTGCCAACGAGCGTGCGCCGGGTCGGTGTGGAAGCATTTGCCGGTAACCATCGGTTGACTTCTGTCACCCTGAACGAAGGCTTGCAGGTAGTGGAAAGGAAGGCTTTTGGCCATTGCCGGAATTTGGCGCAAATCAATTTTCCGGCCAGCTTGACTACTATTGGCGACCGGGCTTTCCAGGGATGCGACTTCGTGGAAGTCGAGGTGTCGGCGGCGGTTACGCAGATTGGTGAAGGACCGTTTGCCGAATGCTGGAGTTTGCAGGCGATCAATGTCGAGGAGGGGAATCAGGATTTTTGTTCGCTGGAGGGGGTGTTGTTTGACAAGAACAAGACCAGGTTGATCCAGTATCCGGTCGCAAAGCCGGGTGATTCATACGTTGTACCGGAGAGCGTAACCGTGATCGGGGAGGCTGCCTTTGCGGCTTGCATGGACCTGAGGGACGTGCAGTTTCTCGGGGCAGTCACCTTGATTGGTGAAGAGGCATTTTTTCTTTGTACTAGCCTTAATTCCATCAATTTGCCAGCCAGTCTGGTCAGCCTTGGCAGAGCCGCGTTCATGGATTGCTGGAATCTCAGCACTGTTTCTTTCCCTGCCAGCTTGCAGCAGATTCCGGACTACTGCTTTACACTCTGCTATGATCTTACTCAGGTAGAATTTTCGGAAGGGCAGAAAACGATCGGCAAGCACGCTTTCAATGGCTGTTCGATTGCTGACGTTACGCTGCCGGCCTCGTTGACCGCCTTGGGCGAACAGGCTTTCGCCAACTCTTATTTTAGTGAATATAAGCTGGCTGAGGGAGATGCTGCATTGCTGGTGCATGAAGGAGTGCTCTACAGTGCCGACGGAAAAACCCTGATTGACTGCCCAGAAAATAAAAGCGGCTTTTATCAACTGCGGCCGGGTACTGAAACGATTGCTCCATACGCATTTTCCAAGTCCAGCCTGGGTGACTCTATCGTAGTACCGGCCTCGGTTATCCAGATTGCCGTAAATGCTTTTGCTGGTGATGACTTTCCGGGGCCGGAACTGGAAGAGGCATACTTCCTGGGTGGCCCCCCCTGAAATTTTTGTGCCCGAGGAAGAGGAGGATTTCGCAGGCCTTGGTCTTACGCCTGACAATAACTACTCGATTACCTTTGTATACGGTTCTGACCAGGCGGAGGCATGGGAGGCGGCTCTGTCGCCGGACGGGACGCTTGCCGGCTTTACTGTGCGTGAACTTCCCTCTGCAGCGACATTGCCGAAAATCGCCCGCCAAGATGGGGTCACCGGCGAAATGGCCGCCTATTTTAATGGTAGCCTTGAGCTGGTACTGACGGCAGAAAGCAGCGATCTTACCGGTCTGCGCTTGCACTACGTGCTGTTGGATCAGGAGGAGCGTTGGGATGATCCAACGCCTGATACTACAAGCGAGTCTGTTGCCAGCGGTGAAACCCTGACCATTTCAGCTACGACCCGGATTAAGGTGGCACCATATCGTAACGGTCAGCTCTGCGGTCCGATGGTACAGCAAACTTATTTTAACCTGGGCGAAATTGCTGCTGCAATCAATGTCCAGGGCGATCTTGAATATACCACCACGCCGCATGCGCCATGGACGATCGATACAGATCGCGATTATAACGACAATCCAAATGTCACGATGGCCGTTTCCTCCCCTGAAGGTACTTTTGCCAGGCCATCAAAACTACAGACGACCGTGACCGGACCGGGCTGCCTGGTCTTCTGGTGGCAGAGCTATGCTCCTTTTAAAAATCAACAATGTGCGTTTCTGGACAATGATACTACGGTGTTTTCCATAAGCGGCCAATCCGGATGGGTGAAAATACGCTACAAGGTGCCGGAAGGACAGCATACCCTGACCTGGCAGAGCATAAGGAGTACGGAGTCTCATGGTCCTACGGAACTGCAAATCGACGATGTGGCCTGGTACCCGGGTGAGGATTTTGGCTTCCTTTTTAGAGTCGAGGGGGAGTCTGCCTGGGTGACCGACTATCTCGGTGACGATCTGCTGGTGACCGTGCCGGGACAGGATGGAGCCGGAAATCGGATGGCCGGCCTGGACCAGTGGGCGTTCAGCCATAATAATACCATACAAGGCATTATACTGCCGGAGATTACTGAGGGTTATTCTTCAAGATATGAGATTCCTCAGAATGTTTTCACACGTTGCCCAGCGTTGACTGCCGTGTTCTTTCAAGGATTGCCGCCGGCATACTGGCCTCGTATCTCGCCCTGGACGACAGCTTATTATCCAGTTGACAAAACCGCTGACTGGGACCACTACTTCAGGGGAATGAGCGAGTACAGGCAGAGATGGCTGCCCATCTTGTATCCCTTGGTTTCAGCGCCCTCGATCACCCGTGTGAACGGGGAGCCGGAGGAGAATCCGGATTGTTTTGCGGAAAGCGTTTCCGTGCTTTTAAGCAGCGATGAACCAGAAACCGTGGTCTGCTATACGACTGACGGCACTGTTCCGACGGCGGACAGCCCACAGGCTATTGACCCGCTGGAATTGACTAATACGACGACGCTGACCGCCCGGGTTTTCCGGGAGGTCGATGGCGTTCTGCAGCCTTGCAGCGCATTCAGCCGCCGCACCTTTGTCAATCCTGAGGATTTCAATCAGGCGGTCGGGGTGGATGCGGATATCATTACATTTGTAACCGACGGCGATATTCCCTGGAAGATTTATAACCGGAAAAGCTCCCAGGGAGTCGAACCGAATGACGTTGTCGGCACCGGACCGGTCTTCCCGGGGCAGCGTTCGACATTGTATGCCACTTTCACGCTTCAGGTACCAGGCATCTTTGCCTACAAGGAATATGATTGCTACCATGATTTACCCTCTATATGCCAGCTTTACGATCAGGACGGCCAGCCGGTAGCAACTGAAGAAATCGACGAGCGACTTGATCACAACTGGTATCGTTATACCATAAAGCTTGAGAATGGGGAACTATTGCCCCCCGGCACTTATACGATGGTCTGGAGCTTGGAGATACCTAACAACCATGCGATTCCGAATTATGAGATTGTGGAACGCAAGCATTTTTGGTTTCTTGATGATTTCAGCGTTGGCGGTATAACCGTCCCTCTGACCGTGCAGTGCGAGCCCCAGGAGGGCGGAAGGACTTTTGCCGACGGCATTGAGGGCAGTTATTTCAATAAGTTCATCGGCCAGAATGTTGCGTTGCGGGCAGAAGAAAACGCGAATTATATATTCCGTGAGTGGCTGGATGGCGTCTGCGACAAGTCACGTACTATTACCATCAAAGACCCGGAGGTTGACGGAGCTGATGCCAATACCTATACCGCCTGTTTTGATGCAACAGCCTATATACAGGTGGCGGCGCTGCCTGCCGAAGCCGGCTCGGTCAGCGGCGGCGGGAAGTATTATGCCCTGGGCGCTGAAGTATGCCTGTCCGCCACCCCCGAGCGCGGCTGGCGTTTTGACCGCTGGAGTGACGATGAGCCGCCGCCGGGAACAGACCCGATTCCGGCTGAACGCAGTTTTATCTGTGAGGAGGGAGACCACAACCGGACTTTCACTGCCGAGTTTGTCCGCTGCATCACTGTGGCCGGCGATATCCGGCATCTGAACAAAGATACCGGATGTAACCTTGGCGGCGGTACGGTCACCGGCTTTGGAGACCATGATGTGGAGAACCCCGATAGCCAGACAGTGATAGGGCTTGTCGCAGAGCCCGAAAATGACAATTATGCTTTCCTGGGCTGGGATGATAATGGCAATCGCGTCATTGATCCGGAGGAAAGCACAGAGTCGGTGCGGGAGCTGGCTCTGACTTGGAATGACGTGAAATATTTCCATACTACAGCTCTGTTTGCATATACCGCTCCGGTGATTATTGATTATGCACGGGGTAGCGAGAATTTAGGTCAAATCACCATCACCAAAGGTGAGGAAGAACTTCAGCTGGAAGATTTTCGCGGGACAGGCTGTACTTTGCCGCTTGGTACCGCCCTGACCCTGGAGGCCGCCGCCCATGAAAACAGCCGTTTCCGGGGCTGGCAGAAGAAGAATGGACCTTTATATACTGCCAACCCGTTAACGATTGAAGTTTCGGAGGGGAATAACACCTATTATGCCGTCTTTGCCCGGCTGGTTCAGGTAGAAGTAACGCTTGCGGATGGTTCCCCCGAGGGTTGTTCTGCCCGGGTATGGCTGGGCGGGGTTGAGCAAGAGCTGAGCAGCCAGCAGGAGGCCGGAGCATTTCTGCAACTTGAGGCTGTTTGCGCAGAACACTACCGTGCCCGCTGGGGAAATATAAATAAAAATACGATTAATGTCAGCGTCAGTGAAGACCCGACGGCAAATATCTATCAGGTGACGTTTGTTCCTACCTATACGGTCAACCTGGCAAGTTCCCCGGAAGCCTGCCCGGGAGCGGATTTGCCTTTTGCTGCTCAGGCGTATGATCTGGGTACCGTAAGCCAGTTTGGTGCTTACGGGAACAATTACTGGCGTTTCCTGCACTGGCAGGATGGAGAGACCGATAACAACCGGGTTTTTAATCCGGCAGAGAACGGCAACTATTATTTTACTGCTTTCTTTGAGCGCTATGTCAGGATAGAGTGTCAGGCTGGATGCAGTAACTTCGAACAGTATGCCGGCTATAACAGTTTTACAGGTGCCGGAGATATCGTCGTCACGGATGTGCCTCAAGAGGTGACGATTACCGCAGTCCCCGGCGCAGGATGCCGTTTTGATTGTTGGACAGATGCGGCAGCAAATTCACTGCCGGACAAAACGAATCCGGTGCGGGTGTTCAATATCAGCACTGCTAATACCCTTATCCAACTCAAGGGCAACTTCCTCAGGACGCAGCTGATAACTGTCGGCGCAAAACCCGGCACTGAGGCTTGGGGAACGATTGAAGGCGCTCTGGATAATGCGCTGGTCGATTATGGCACTGAGATCACCTTTACCGCCACACCGAATCCGAATTGCCAGTTTGTACGCTGGTCGGACGGGGTAACGAACCCCACCCGCAGAATCATGGTCAGAGAAAATGCCACTTACCTGGCCGAATTCGCCAGCGAGGCACAAGTCAATATCCATATCCAGGCAGGACAGGAAGGCTGGGGCTGCCAGGCCGGAATCGTTGGCCCGGACGGTAGCCTGACTGCATCCGGAATTTTCCCGGTCGGGGTCTGGCATACACTGGAGGCCCGCCCGGCCGCCAATCACCGTTTTGTACGCTGGTCGGACGGCCAAAATTCGCCCAGCCGCGACATCAGGCTGACTGAACAGGGCTTTGAAATCACCGCGATTTTTGCCCAGACCGCCAACCTGACCCTCGAATTCCAAACCGATCCGGAAGGGATCGCGGTTCCCAATTGGTATTGCCGTTGGGATGGCTTTGATCGCGCTCCGGGAACCTATGTTATTGACGTGGGCACTTATACGCTGCGCTATTATGTCCACGGCAACTGGGCTGCGCCGGAAACGGAACAGATAACCTTAACCATCGGCGAAAACAAGACGTTGACCAGAGTCTTCCAGCTGATCACTGACGGCACGGTCACCGGCTACCTGAACCCGTCCGAGATAGGCGGCAAGTGGCGGATACGAGAGACAGAGGAATGGCTTGACAATAACACTACCCTGACCTTGGAAGCAGGCGACTACGAGGTTGAGTTCAAGCCGGTCGCAGGCTGGCTTACGCCGGCAGACCAGACGATCGTCGTTATGGCCAACCGTAAAACCAGCTTTACCGGCGTCTATTCGGCAATTGTCCCTGGGGTTGAGCTGACCTTTTCGCCCAGTGAAGTCTCCGAGGCTGCAGGCCCCTCTGCCACGATTGCCACTCTGCGACGGGTAGCGCTGGAAGGCAATCCGATAGACCTGCGCAAGAGCCTGACCGTCCATCTCTCAGCCAGCGAAAAAAATGCGCTGATTCTGCCGGCCAACTCAATCACAATACCTGCCGGAAGCAGCCTGACCCAATTCCAGATCGGCGTCATTGATAATGCCGATGTAGAGGATTTTCTGTATGATGACGAGGGCGATGCGATCGGTCGTGGCCGCATAGTTACCCTTTCCGGACGGGTGGCAATGGCCTCCCACTGCAACTGCAACGGGAAGCCTACCGATGGCGGCATTGAGCAGGCCCTGGAAGCCGACCTGACCATCTGGGACAATGATGACAGCCGGGCCTTGAGTGTCACCGCTTCTCCGTCAACCTTGCCGGAACGCGATGCACTCTACCCGCAGGTGCTGACGATCGCCCGCAACGAGGCGAACCCAGAAACAGAAGTTCTAGTGGAACTGAGCGCTTTTATTACCGATAAAGATGGAGTCTCCAAACCCGATGGATTGGATGAAGACGGGAATGCGGTTGACACCGAGATTGAATTCTGGATGGATGATGCACGCCTGCAGTTCAAGTTCGATGGTGATCCTTCTGTGTCGATGGTGATGATACCTGCCGGACAGGCTTCAATAAAAATCGACATACTGGCCCGCAATGATGGCAAAGTAGACGGCAATCAGGTCGTGTCTGTTTTTGCTGAGGCACAGGGATATACGCCGGGTTCCGGCTGGCTTATGGTCAGCGATCTGAGTTTCCCGGACTATGTGATCAGCAATGTCGCCACACCGGGTACGGCTCTTGAGTCCGGCAGCACGCATTCTCTGCAGGTTTCCCTGAGCAACAATGGCAATATGGACACCCCGATCGGGCTGTCCATCCCCATTGCCATCTACGCCTCGCGCGGCAATGCAGCCTCAGGCCAAAATCTGCTGCTGGAAACTCTGGTCGAGATCACCGAAGAGCAGCCTTTGCCGAAAAATGGAACGCTTGATTTCACTTTCGCGGTGCCTTTGGGGAATCTTTTCCCGGCGGACAACTGGCGCTTCTGCGTCATAGTTAATCCGCAGAACACCCTGCGTGAAGTAAGCAATCTGAACAACCGGACCTGGTCTGGCCCCTTTGCTGTTGACGCCGGATATGTCACGCAGCTTGATCCACTGCCCACTGCCTCCATTCTGCCCAGTGAAAGCTTGGTGCTGACCGGTTCTGCCATCAAGTCCGTGGATGATCAGACGCCGGTTCCGGATGTCCCGGTTGAGGTGTATTTTATCTATGGCCAATTCCGCCGGGCTTTGCAGACTTCGAGTGACGCTGACGGAAGATTCAGCGTGGAGTTTGTACCCCAGCCGACCGAGATTGGCCGAATTATCGCCGGTTCCTGTTATCCGGGCACTCAGGTCAATACTGCACAGCAGGAATTCGATGTGCTCGGCTTTAAATACACTGCCGGTGGCAAACGCTATCTGCAATGGGACTTGACTGTAAATACCCCGGAAACGTACACTATCACCCTGCAAAATCCGAATTCCACGAAACTGACCGGAATCCAGGGCGCGATGATGGATGACGCCCAGGAAAAGGTCGAGCTGGAATTCCTGGACCTGGCTGACACGCTGGATGGTCTTGGTTCGCAGGAAGTCACTTTCCGAGTCACCGCCACAGAACCCTCACCGGAGCGGGCGTACGAATACATGGTGTTGCGTTTCACCAGCACTGAGGGGGCGCAGCTTGATATCCCGGTGTATCTGTATGCAATCCCACAGTTTGCCCGCCTGGCCCTGGACCCGATCAGTATTGACACGACGATGCAGCTCGGAGTTGCCCGGCAGGTTGAAGTGATCCTCAGCAATGAGGGGGCCGCTGAGACCGGACCAGTTACAGTCACCGTTCCGGATCTGAGCTGGCTGACCTTGCCGGCCGGCGGCAATATGCCCAGCATCCCGCCCGGCGAAAGTGCTGTCATCACTATTCAACTGAAAGGTGATGGGAATACTGCGCTGGGGGCACCATTGAGCGGAACGATTGCTGTCAATGCAGAGAATGTTCAGCACGGCATACAGCTGCCTTTCCGGTTCACAGCAGTTTCGGAAGATAAAGGCTCGCTGCAAGTGACCGCAATGGATGAATACACTTTCAATGCAAAAGAGGAAGAGGATAGGACAAACCTGAAGAACGCCGCCGTCACCGTGAAGAACCCCTATACCGGAGCGGTGCTGGCGATTGGCAACACCGGTGAGACCGGTATCTGCCTGCTGGAAAACCTGCCGGTAGGAAAATGCCAGGTGATTGTTTCGGCGGATAAGCATGCAGACAATGTGCAGCTGGTGGACATTGCCCCCGGCGACACTGTCGAAATAGATGCTTTCCTGCCCTATCTGGCTATTACTTACAGCTGGGAAATGGAGTCCACCGAGATCGCAGATGAATATGAGCTTGTGCTCAAGACTGTCTATGAGACCAATGTGCCGGTGCCAGTGGTCGAGACTATTATGACGACCATTTTCATTGATATGGAACCGGACTCTGTGCGTTTGATCAATGTCACTTTGATCAATAGAGGACAGATTGCAGCCGAAGGTGTATGGCTGAATATTGTCAATACCACAGATTTTACTTTCGAAAGTTCACAGCTGGACGGTATCACCCTTGCGCCACAGCAATCCTTGACCGTGCCAGTCGTCGTGCGGCGGGGGGATGGCTCTGCAACCGACTGCTATACCGAAGTCGTAACCTCGTATTACTATGAATGCGGGATGGACCGCAGATGGCATCGCTTTTCGAAGCAGATCACCCTGCTTCGTTGTCCCAAAACAACTTACAATCCGACAAACAGTGGGGCAGGCTCATGGTGGCCTGGTTTTGATGGGTTGTATGGTCCGTTAAATCCTTCCAACCCTGCCTCCTACAACGGACCTGGTTTAATGACGCCTTCGGTACCGCCTTTGCCGTATGTCCCGACCGGTTGTATCCCTTGTCAGAATGGTTTGATTAACGCGGCGATCAAATGCGGTATCGGTTTTATTCCCATAGCCGGCTGTGCCAGCGGAATTATGGATGCCATCGGGACTATTTACGAGAGTTACAAGCAAGGCCAGGCGAATTGGAAGGATATCATAGTCGATGGTACCTTGGCCGGTTTAGGCTGTTTTGCCGATGAAACGATCGGCAAAGTTAGCGACATTTTAAGCTGTATCGTAGGTTTTATAGATGCTTGCGATGGCCTGGAAGGGTACCCACCGGTGCCATACCCGTCCCCTGGCGGATACACTCCGGATACCGGCGGAGGTACGCGCAGTGACTTGACCCGGGCAGGGGATGCCAGCTGGATGGAGGCGTTACAGAAGAAAATGTACTGGGGCTATCGCCAGGGCGCAGACCATTGGGCAATCATCGAGGAATTTTATGGCGAGCGCGAATGGATGAACTGCGATGCACCGCAGTTGAACGCTTTCAACAAGGCTTTCGGAGAATTGTCAAAGGCAACGCCTGTCGGCATCCCCGTAGTGCCGGAAAATGCTCCGGAATTGCTGGCGGTTCTTCCGACCAATCTGAACAGTGCGCACCTGGCTGCCTTTGTGGCGCGCTGGAACCGGACGCAGGCCTACTGGGGCACTTTGTCCGGCGGAGCAGGAGCACTCCTCCCCGGCGACACAGATGACAACGGGGAAACGATTATCAACCTGCAGCTAATGCGGGATATCACGGAGGATATGGAACTCTGTGAAAGCGAAGCGCAGAAATTGGGCTATACAAGTGTCAGTGCCCTGATAATTGCGGTGTATGCTGAGGCTGCGGAACATGCCAATACCTCGAGTTCAGTGTGTGCCACAATCTCCTTAGAGATCAAGCAGAAGGTCACCATGACCCGCGAGGCATTCGAGGGGACCCTGACGATGAGCAACGGGCATGAGACCTTGCCGATCGAACAGATCGGCCTGGCGCTCCAAGTGACAGATGCCAACAACAATGATTGCACGCACCTTTTCGAAATTTATCCGGTGGCAGATAAGTTCAACGGGATCAGCGCATTGGATGGCAATGGGGAACTGGCCGCAAAAGCAACCGGCTCCGCAGTAGTGCGTTTTATTCCGGAGCGTGGTGCCGCTCCGGAAGTTCCGCTAGCGTACAATTTTGGCGGTACTTTGACCTACAAGAATCCATTCTCGGGGTTGGTGGCAGTAATTGAGCTGACGCCGGTCACTATGACCGTCAACCCCAGTCCCAGTTTGCAGGTTCATTATTTCCTGCAACGCGATATTCTCGGGGATGATTCGCTGACTCCTGATATCATTGAGCCGTCCTATCCGGCGGAGCTTTCCGCTTTGGTCTACAATAAT
>JAAZIZ010000407.1 GCA_012800565.1 Lentisphaerota bacterium | reverse complement strand
GCGCAGGCGTGGAGTGAGTCCGAGTTGTTTAGGGTCTTGACGTTGGTGTCAGACAAAAAATAAAGAATAAGGAGAAAAAGACATGGCTCGTTCAAAAAAACTCAATGTCAAACGGCGGGTACAATTTGTTTATTATGGGAAAGCAGGCCAGGAGGTGTTTTTGTCTGGCGAATTCAATGCCTGGGCTACCGACAAGAAGCCGATGCTGGACAAGCAGGGCAACGGCCAGTTCGTGGCGACCTGTGTCTTGGCGGCTGGTGAATATCAGTACAAATTTTTTGTCGATGGCTTGTGGGTCCTGGACTCGCGCAATCCGAATTTTGTGGTCAATGAGTTCGGTTCTCACAACAGCGTCCTGAAAGTACAATAATCGTCCTCTACTTGTCAGAGCCAGCGAAGACCGCGTTGCAGACCTGGCGCAGGAATTCCGGATAGGCGTGTCTTTTGTCCTCGCGACAAGGATGGACGGCATTGCTGAGCAGAATCACGGCCAGCTCTTTTTCCGGATCAATCCAGATACAGGTGCCGGTGAAGCCGGTATGTCCGTACCCTTGCGGTGATATATGCTCACCGGCGCTGGAGTTGCGGCTGGGGCTGTCCCAGCCCAGGCAGCGCGAACTGGCGGGTATTATTCCGGCTGGGCGGGTGAATAGCCGCAGCATATCCTCGGGTAGCAGCTTGCTGTTGCTGGGGAACAAGGCCTGGACCAGTCTGGCAAGGGTGGTTATATTGGCGAAGAGCCCGGCATGTCCGGCGATGCCGCCGAGCCAGCGGGCATTTTCGTCGTGCACCATACCTTGCCAAGGTTGTCCGCTATCGGCGCACAACTCGGTCGGCACGCAGCTGCTGCGCTGCTGCAGGGCAGGGCAGTAACCGATGCCGTCATGCAGTCCCAGGGGCGAGAAAATCTGCTGTCTGGCCAGGGAGTCGAGGTTTTGTCCCAGCAGAGTGACGACCACTTCTCCCAGGATCATCATGCCAAGATCAGAATAGCATTCAACCTGGCCCGGTGCTGCGGTCAGGGGCAGGCTGAGCAGAATCTGCCGGAAATCTTGTCGTCTGTCGGGGGAAAGCTGATGGAATGGGTAGCCTGCCGGCAGTCCTGAGCAGTGTGCCAGGAGGTGCCGGATGGTTACTTCCTGCCGCCATGCCGCCTGGAGGCCAAGCGTGAATTCCGGGAAAATCTCGGCGAGAGTGGTATTCAGGCTCAGGGTTCCCTGCTCACAGAGCTGGGCCACCAGGGTGGTGGTGACCAGGACTTTGCTGAGGGAAGCCAAGTCGAACCAATCACTTTCCCGGAGTTGTTTGTCGCCGCAGTATGTATGACTGCCAGCCAGGAAGATACGGCTGGGTTGCCGCGGTGACACGACCGCGGCGGCAGCGCAGGGCCAGGCCCGGGCTGCCACCCCGGCTTGCAGGATGCTGGTCAGATCAAGCATAAGATTCTCCTGCTTATGGAGGGCTCCGGGGGCAGCTGCAGGAAAAGTTATGCCAGGGTGCGCCGTACCTGGTCGTTGATCCTGCAGATTAAATCTACTGTTATTTTATCGGGCAGATGCAGTTCGAGGTTGCATGGTCCGGTATAGCCGTTCTTGCGCAGTTCGAGCATGGTTGCCTTGAGGGGGATTATGCCTTCGCCCGGCAGCAGATGTTCTTCGCACAGGCCGTGGTTGTCGGACACATGGATATTGGCGATCAGCCCATGGCAGTTGCGGATCACCTGGAAGAGGTCCTCGTTCAGGTTCGAGTGGTTGATATCGATGGTTATTTGGATTTTCGGACTGTTCCAGGAACGCACGAAGCTGGCTACTTCCGAACTGAAGGGATAGCGTTCATTCTGCGGTTTGTGGGGGACGGTTTCAATGGTCAGTATCAGGCCGATATCTTCATTGGCAGCAGCCA
Organism: Lentisphaerota bacterium; assembly: GCA_012800565.1. Classification (GTDB taxonomy): domain Bacteria; phylum Verrucomicrobiota; class Lentisphaeria; order Oligosphaerales; family Oligosphaeraceae; genus JAAZIZ01. Next base: position 8,445 of record JAAZIZ010000407.1, on the reverse strand, counting down.
GCTCGCCAATGGCCTGCCGGAATCGCTGTCCTTTGGCAGGATCATTGAAGCGGTCCAGGTAATGCAGGACATAGGGGCAGGGTGCAAATGGCGCTGCAGCGCGCATCCGGGCGATTTCGTTATCAAGACTCTGCCGGAAAAGCTGCGAATCATCGGAGAGACAGCCGAAAGTGCCGTGTACAGCCCATACCTCCATGTCCAAGTCCTGGATATGTTCGACGACCTCAGGGCCGATATCGCGTTTGCGGGACAGCTCGACTTTGCGGATGCCGGCATCGCGCAGTATTTGCAGGCCCTCCCGCAAGGTGATGCCGCCGGGGTTTTCCGGGCCATAAAAAGTAGTACTGTAGCACAATTCCATTTCCATAAGTATTTTCCCTTTTTCCAGAACGGGTAGAATGCAGGCGATATGGCGCAGGGCAGCCAGCGGCAGGGCTGAAGATTATTTTGAATCGGGGATGAGGAAATTGCTCTCAGCCGGCGATTTTCCCTGTCGGTAGCTGCTGGCCCATTGTGCTTCCTGGTACAGCTCGACTGCGGCTTCCGCATCCAGACGCGATTGCTGGCGCAGAATCTCGCTGCTGATGGGGATATTCTTATGGTATGTCCCATTGCGATATACTTCCATCAGGTACCAGGAGCAGAGATATTGACAGGGCTGGGGCAAATTGATCTGCCGCAGACCGCCTGTTCGCACCTGACAAGGGACATTCTGGTGCCCGGCATAGAGCAGGGCGTCCCCAAGAGCAGAAAAATCTCCGGCAAAAGCAGCAAAATTCTGCACAGCGGCATTTTTTGAGCCGCAATTCAGAGCAGGCTGCGGCAGCAAATGGACATGGCTGACCAGGATTTTGCGTCGTTCTGCCGCCTGCAGGCGTTTCAGCCAGGGACGGTCAGACTCAGCCAAACAACTGCGGTGGGTATCCAGAGCCAGGACGGCAAAATCGCCGATTTCACGGTATTTGTGGTCTGCATCGGGGAAGAAATCCTGCCACAAATGCGGGGCAGCGCTGGTGATATCGTGATCGCCCGGTGCGCAAACCAGAGGTGCCTGCAGCTGCGAGAGGATTTTCTTGGCGCAAGAGTATTCCTCGGCCAGGCCGGCATTGGTAATATCTCCGGCCAGGAGGGCGAAGTCAACTGCAGCAGCATTGGCCTGCGCGACGACATTGCTGAGAATCAAAGCAGATTCCCGGAACAGCCGCCCTTTGCGGTTCTCATAGGACAGGGAGATATGCGGATCGGCGATAGCCGCATAGCGGCACAGGCATGGCCCTGCCGGAGCCGGAAGAGTAGTAAAGGACAGTTCCAGAGTCTGGCCGGAGAGGAATATTTTCAGGGTATAAGGCTGTTCCGGCAGGAGCTTGTCACAGCGCAGGCGGCCGATCCTGGCTGCCTGCTGGCATTGGAGTTCCTGACGCCAGCCGGCGGTGCTGAGTTCTGCCCGGACCAGTGAGAAATCGGGCTGACAGAAAGATGCCTCCAGGGAACACCAGTCGAAATTAATAATTTCGGCAAAAGGTTGCATGAGACCCCTTTTCCGATGTTTACAGCCGCACATAGCGCCATCCTATCGGATGGTCATTGCGGTAGGGCAGATAGCCATGAAAATGGCGTGGGTCGTCATCGAAGACCAGGGGCAGGAAATAGCGGTCTCCTTCCCACATGGGCAGCTGGTCGATGCTGGAAATGGGAAACCATTGCAGCGGTCCTTCATCATTGTTTGTCTTGGGTGTGCCGGTGTACGCAGTGATCAGGAAGATGAAAGCCAGCCAGTCTTCATTGCGGGGACCGAAGCCAGTCCAGTTGACCGTCCCGCGCATAGTCATGGAGGTGACTTCAATGCCTGCTTCCTCCCGGATTTCGCGTATCATGCAGGTGGCGATGTCCTCAGTCGCCTCCATGTGGCCACCGAGGCCATTGAATTTTCCATATTGGTCATCGGATTTACGCCCAATCCGGTGCGAGAGGAGGACCTTTTTACCGTCAGGGGACAAGACGTATCCCAAGGTGCTCAGGATGGGACAATATTTTAACGACATGGGGGTATCCTTTGGCAGAGGACTGCTTTGCCGACTGCTGAATGGTCAAGTACAGATTCAGCGTGTTTTCGGTTGAGTCAGGCCAGTCCGGCTTCCCGCAGCAGATATGAAGCGACGAAAGCAACGCTGTCCTGGATGTCGCTGAGCTTGACTTGTTCGGCATCGCTGTGGGCGTACTGCAGCATTCCGGCGCCGCTGGTCAGTACCGGCATACCGGGGTATTCGAAAGCGAAGAGGCGTGAATCGCAGGAGACCGTCCAGCCGGTGATTTCCTGTCCGTCTTTCCAGATGCCTGCGTCCTTGCCGGCGGCGATGGCGTTGCGCATCTGGGGGGAATCCGGGTCCCCATCGAAAGCTGCATTATGCAGTTTATCGTAGGTGACCACGGCGCAGCTCCCGGGATCGACGTCGCGTCGCTTTTCCAGCTGCAGGTAGTTGGCCGCACCGTTGCAGGCCGCCTGCCGCATCCGTTCCATGACTTCATTGATATCATGGGTAGGCACGAATCCCTGTCCGCCTTCCAGCAGCAGAGTGAGAGGATTTTCCAGGCCATGCAGGTGCAGGCTGACTTCACCTCCGCTGGCCCGGCGCAACTGGTCTTTCATGCGGTAGAGAATCCGGACGAAAGCGGCCATTTTGGTGATGGCACCGTCATTCTCCATAATTGAGCCCATGTGGCCGGTCGAACCGTGCACCTGGCAGACTAAACGGTCGGGGTGCGTTTCCAAATCGAAATGATGGTCAACCTTGGCTTTACCGGTCGTCTGGTCCATGACCTTGGTCTTGTCGCCATAGACGGCGATATAGTCCGCCAAGGCGGAGGCGATGCCGTCTGCGACCAGTTCGTGGACCCTGGGAGTGATTTTGCCGCTGAAGCAGATATCGAAAGCCACCTCGCCGCAGATTCGGCTGGGGTGTTCGCCATAAGGGCCGATTTGGCCGTGGCAGGTCTGCACTGGCCTCTGGGGGAAAAGCGGGTGTCTGCTTTCCGCCTTGATGGCGCGGCCTTCCAACTCCAGCTGCTCATAGACGAAAGCGGCCATTTCAAAGAGATTGGTCTTGGGGCAGGTCAGCGCGACTTGATACCAGATGGCGCCGCGGTTGGCGGGATGGATGTTGTTGCTGCAGCATTCCAGTACCAGGATGCTGTCGTAACGTTTTTTCAAATCCCGGTCGATGGCCAGGGACAGCGAGCCGTTTCCGCCGGGCTCTTCTTCAATCACGCACATCACCAGCAGGTTGCGGCGCAGACGGCGTTTTGCTTTGGCCAGCACTGCGGCCAGAATTTTCAAGGCCGTGACCATGGTGACGACAGCGCCCTTGTCATCGCAGGCACCACGCCCGAAGACGATGCCATTCTCCAGCCGGGGTGGGAAATACGGCTTGACCACGTCGATATGGGAGTTGACAGCGATTCCATTCTCCTCGCGTCCGTCTGCGCCGGGGACGCAATAGAGCAGGTTGCTGCGGTCGTGATAGACTTCTTCCGGGCTCAGTCCATCGGGATTTTCGGCCGTCTTGGTGAAATACAGGAGCGAGAATCCGGGATGGTTTTTGATTTCCGGGTTTATGGGGCGGCGTTCACAGTAAGCGCCGGCGAAAGGTATGAGCTGGAATTCCTGTTCCAGGCGTTCGAAGACTTTGTTTTCGGCTTTGCGCATCTGGTCAACATCGGCAAAGGGCGAGGTATCGACCCGGCAGATATCCAGGAGCAGATCGGCCACGTACTGCCTGGTCTGCTCAGATTGGGCCAGACTAATAATTTCCGTAATCAGATTTTGCATCAGTCAGCCTCCAGTTCAGCCGAGGATTTCATCGATTGCTTCCCGCAGCACTGCGATGCCTTCTTCCAAGGCGTCCTTCGGGGTGACCAGCGGCGGAGCGATTTTGATGCAGCCTCCGCCCAGGCCGACCGGTGCGAACATCAGCAGGCCTTTCTGCATGCAGCGCTCATTGATGGCCAGAGCAGTCTCCGGATCGGCTTCCTTGCTGCCTTCTTTGACCACCAGCAGCCCGCCGACCAGACCACGATGCAGCGACTTGCCAATCCGACGCGGATATTTTGCCTGGATGGAATCAAGAGCCGGCCCCAGGATATTCCCCATTTCGGCCGCGTGCTCGGTGAGCTTGTCGCGCAGGAGGACTTTCAGGTTTGCGATGGCGGCGGCCACCGGCAGCGGGCTGGCGGAGTGGGTGCTGGTCATGGAGCCGGGAGCGTACATATCCATGATGTCATTGCGGCCAATAACTGCAGAGATGGGCAGGCTTGAGGAAATGCCCTTGCCGCAGCAGATCAGGTCCGGCTGCAGATCATAGTGCTGCCAGCAGTAGAATTTGCCGGTGCGTCCGAAGCCGGCCTGGACTTCATCCATAATCAGGATCACGTCATTGGCTTTGCACCACTGTCCGAGGCTGCGGGCGTATGCATCGGGCAGGAAATTCGGTCCCACGCCCTGATATGATTCAGTGATCACTCCGGCGATGTCATCTGCAGTCAGTCCTGCATCGGCAATGACTTTCAGAAAAACCTCGAAACTGGTGTCTTCATTCAGGAAGCCATCCGGGAAGGGTACATGCAGGAATCCTCCGGGCAGTTCGATAATCCAGTCTTTCTGTCCGCCCATGCCGCCGATCATCTGGGCCCCGAGGGTCCGGCCGTGGAAACCGCCTGTGAAAGACACGATGACGTGTTTGCGGGGGCCGTATTTGCGTACGCCGTAAGTCCGGGCCAGCTTCAGGGCATTCTCGGTGGCTTCGGTGCCGGCGGAGAGCAGGAAAACCTTATCCATTCCGGCCGGTGCGGTTTCAGCGAGTATGCGGCAGAGCTCGGCTCGCCCTTCATGGGGGAAGACATAAGTAGCCAGCAAAGGCTTGTCAATGGCGGCTTTCAGGGCCTGGCAGATTTCCGGATGGCCGTGGCCGACGTTGGCGATCAGCACGCAGCTGGACCAATCCAGCCATTTGTTGCCCCAGCGGTCATAGACGTTGATGCCCTCGGCGCGGTCCCAGATTACTGGCGGCTGTCCGGACATGCTGATGGGTTCGTGAGCAGCCAGGCGCTCAAATACAGCCAGCGATTCCGGAACCGGAATCGCGGTGACGATTTTGCGGTATTTGGTCTGGACTTGGGGGACGTTCTGGGGAACCAGATTGTACTTGTGAGCCATGGTTGTTGCCTTTCTATGCTGATATGAAAGAGCGGAAGCAGGCCTCCGCCAATGAAATATGATTCGGATTTCGGTCCGAATACAAACTATAAACCATAATGCCAGGAAAAACAACAAGAAAGCGGTCAAATCTTGGCAAATCTTGGCAATTTTGCTTTTTCTTTCTTTATTTCTTCAGAGCATAAAGGGCTGCGAGAAGATGCATTCGCCGCTGTCGTCGCTGGCGGTCAGGCGCAAATAGACATGGTGCGGATATTCTTCCGGGGAGATTTCGAAAGAGATTTCCTGCCCTTTGCTTTCCAGGATTGTGCCTTGCCGGGAGATGACTTTCAGGGTGGCCGGGCGATTGACTGCCGCCGAGATTTTTTTGCCGTCAAAGGTGATCTTGTCGAAGCCCAGTCCGTTTCCTTTGATGCAGCCATACCAGTTGCCTTTGCGGTATGCCTGCAGGCAGGCTTGGGCGCTGCGTTCCTGGACCAGCAGGATATTCATGGCGCAGCCGTCTTCCTGGCTGAAATACCAGTCCGGGACAAAGAATCCGAAACATTGCCGTCCAGTGGCCAGGATATTGTCCCAGTACTGTTCACTCCAGCCGGTCTTGCGTCCGACCTGGGCCGAGTGATTATAAACCTCAATTCCCAGGATGCGGGCATCGTAGTCAAGCATATTCAGGGCCAGCCTCAGGGGCATGTTAGACCAGTGGGGATGGTTGATGGTGATGCCTCCGCCATCCTCAACGAGCAGCTCGGCGATCATTTCGTCGCAGGCATCGCGCCAGAAGCGGCGGTTGCCGACCGGCCAGCCGTAGTCGGTGACCAGGAACTTGTTGCGGGCGTCAAAGTGTCCGCTGCAGTACATTGAACCCACGCTGTTGAGATGGGCCCCGGTGTCCCGGAAAGAATGATGTTCGGCATTTGGAGCTTCCAGGATTCCTTCCGGCAGTGCGTTAAATGGCGCGGCCTCCTTGAAAGGCAGTTGCTTCTGCAGTTCCGGCGGCAGTTTATCTTTCCACTGCGCGACAATTTTATTCCAGTCGAAAGGCGGATAGACCATTTTCCAGTCTTTGTCAATAATCGGGTGCTGTTGGTGGAAGCGGTAGTAATTCGGGGTGAACTTGGCGATCGGGTAATATGGTGCCGAGGGGTAGTAGTTGGAGACGGTCAGGAATTCCAGTCCCACCGCCAGGGCCTCACTCAGGCGTTTGTTGGAGGTGATATGGATATGGGTGGTGCCCTTGACTCGCACTGCCGTGGACCAGTCAATATCCTGGTATGGCCGGCGGGGCCGTTCCGAGCCAGGGATGATGTTTTTCCGGTTGGGATCAGGAGTGCGGCGGATGGTGATGACAAGCGGTTGTGCGTCGCTGAATTCCAGACCGCGGAGCGTCAACAGCCCGTCTTCCGGGATAGTCAGGGTGGATTCCTGGCCGCGGCCGCGGTTGAGAGTCAGAGTTTCACCGGGGCAGGGCCGGAATTGCTGCAGTCTGCGCAAGGTCACATCGGTTTTTACCGGATAACGGATTTCGGGATGGTCAGCTTTGAGAGTGATACTGTATTCCCAGCGGGTGTCTTTGATGTCCGACCAGCTCAGGCCGCGGTTGATCCAACCGATGATATCGCCGTCTTCGGGGTCGCCAGTACCGTAATTACGGTTGTCAGTACAGTTGCTGAAAGCGGGGTAGCTTTGGTCAAGACGGTACTGGAAGATATCCTGGCCCCATTGTTTGACATCGTCCGGGGCGGTGGTGCTCATGCCGTGGGCACCGTCATTCCAGAATACTGCGAAAGCCTGCCGGGCAGCGTTGGCGGCCTGGTAGAAAGGCGGATTGTTGACCCAGGGGATGGAGGCGTCGCGCCGTCCGTTGGTGGCAAAGATGGGCGGAGTGTCGATTTGCGGGCGATTGATGTTCCTGGCACCATCCATGTACTCCAGAAAATTCTCTCCGTTGGCGCGGACTTTGGCGGGTCGGTCCTGCAGCGGTCCGCTGGCGCAGACCAGTCTTCTGGCGGAGACGGCTTTGGAAGTCGAGCATTCCTCCCAGGTATAGCGGTAGATTGGCACCATGGCATGGATGGCGGCAAAGCGTTCGGGGTAATGCAGTCCCAGGGAAATTCCCACTGAGCCGCCCATGGATGCTCCAGTGAGATAGCAGCGGTTGCTGTCGGTGCCCAGCCAGTTCTGAGCCCAGTCGATCAGGGCCAGCAGATAGCGCTCGACAAAGATATCGACTTGGAGTTCCGGGGTATTGGTGTTTTGGGCGATATTGGTGTTGTATCCCGACCAGAAAGAACAGACTGCCGGGACATGGTCGCGGGAATCCGGGGATTCCAGCAGCGGACGGTTGATCCAAGTGCGGTCAAAAGGCGAAATACGCACTTCTTTGTCTGTAATACTGAGGTTGAATTTAAAGGGCAGGCCTTCACGCCAGCCCTGGGTGGCATCGGCGAACCAGAGATGAGTGCCGGTCGTCTTGCCGGTTTTCTGGTCCACGCCGGCACCGCCGCCGCGGCCATGGAAAGAGAATACCAGCGCCTTGCCCAGGCCGTCCCCGCGTTTAAGAGCTGGCGACTGCAGGCTGATCGGAAGAACCTGCTCATATTTCACCGCCAGCGGGGCCGACAGACAATTTTGCCCGGGCAGGAATGGCTGCTCTTTGATGTTGCCGCTTTTTGACTGCCAGGTAACTGCATAGTACCGTTCGCCGTCCCCGCTGCGGGGCACCGTATGGACATGCAACCCGTTACGGGGATTCAAGGGCTGCCCGCCGTCCTGGATGACAAATCCTGCCGGCGGAGCCGGTTCAGCGTCTTTGAAGAACGAGGCCGGGTCCTGCCACCAGTCGCGGGCGCTGCCTTGGTGAATCTTGGCGGCCAGCAGCGTTTTTTCCGCTCCCGGTTCAGAAAAGGGTTGCTCACTGCTCCAGACCTGCAAGGTGGCATCCTGGGGCAGGGCATGTTCTTCCCATTGTAGAAACACTTGGCCGTGGCGGTATTGGCCGTCGAGATTGCGGATTTCCTGACTCATAAGGGCTGCTCCTGCAAACATTAACATCAGAATAAGATTCAGCATAGATTTCTCCTTGTGCCGAGGCATTATGGCAGCGTTAGCCATTGCGATCAGAACATTTCTTTCAGGATGGATGGTTTGTTTGCATCCAGAACTGGCCAGATTGCGGCCAGCCCAGGCAGAGGAAATAGTCTTTCAGGTTTGGGGGCAGACGCCAGAAAGCCCGCCAG
>JAAZIZ010000406.1 GCA_012800565.1 Lentisphaerota bacterium | reverse complement strand
TGGAGCTGTCCCAGGAGCCCGCGACCAGGGCTTTGGCCGGACAGATTGCCGAGACCCTGCAAATCTCCTTGGCGCAGGCACTGGCAGTGCTGGTCAAGGAGAATTGGGAGTCTGGCCGGCGCTGATGCGCACGCAGTTGGCGGTCAGCAGGCCCGGGACAGGATTTCGAGCAGCCACTGCATATTCTTGACCGCCATGGCACCGGAGACTTCGGCTTTGCCTAAACTGAAAGAGCGGATCACCTGGCGCAGCATATCCGGGCGGGATACCATACCCCGCGGGGTGCTGATCTCCAGTTGAAAAATGCCGTTCTCATCCAGCTTGCCGGCGATATCAAAGACTTGGTCGTCAAAAGTCAATTGCCGGACATTAAAGGGTTCTGTGTCGGCATGCAGAGTCTGAATCCGGCAGGTCAGGTCGCGCTTGCCGCGCTTGCGCCGCAGCACGAACTGGGCATCAGCTTTCTGCTCCGCGAAATCGGTCTCCAGAGTCTGCCAGTCAATTTGCCCTTCAGGAGCAGCGACTTGCAGCGCTGCCAGCAGATGCGGCGCCAAATCAATCCAGGTCTGCCGGGCCCCGCGGGCGCGATTGCGCCCCGGCGAGACCAGCCGTCCCTGGTAGGAGGAGAGCCCACCGGGAGGCGGCGGACAATACGTCAGGCAGAAATTGGCGGCTACGGCATACTGAGTGCAGACCCCCAGCAGGCGTTGTTTTTCCTGCGCCAGAGCGGTGAGCTGCTGCGCCTGCTCCAGCATGGTCTGCCGGCTCAGGTTTTCGTCATAGACGAAAGGCTTTTCACACAGAACGTGGCTGCCGGCCGCCAGGGCCGTCCGGCAGGCCTCAAAATGCAGCTCTGGTGGCAGGCAGACATCGACGATGTCCGGCTTTTCCTGGTCCAGCAGTTCCTCCAGACAGGTATAGGCATTGCCGCTGAATGTTCCGTTCAGCAGTCTGGGCTTGGTGGCGGCGATGCTTTCCTGGGTGCGTCCCAGGAATGCGCAGACCTCAGCGCCTTCCAGCTGCCACCAGGAGATATGATGCCGGCCGATGCCGCTGGCACCGAGCACTGCCACCCGCGGACGGCGGGGCATGAACTTCCCATCAGGCAAGGGTTTCAGAGATATACGGCACATTTTCAGCTCCTGCATTATTTTGGCACTCAGGGGAGAGCGGCGGAAACCCAGCAGCCGGGTGCCGTTATAACCAAATATACGGGCGATATCCGCACTTTTCAGACACTGGAAAACGGGGCAGGGGAAAGCAGCGAGAATCTGCCGCCGGCTGGTAACTGAGATATCCTCAGTGAGCAGCAGGAAAGCCAGCTTGTGGCTGACTTGGGCCAGACGCTCACGACCGACCTCCAGCAGCCGCGCCCGCAGAATAAACGGGGCGAGTTTTGTCAGGGAGGGGCTGATGGGCAGGCAGTCGGGCATGGCGCTTGTGCGGTTAATTCAAATAACGGTCCACTTCATTGGCGGTGATTACACCGTAATTGGCTGCACCCAGCCAGCCGGACATGATGATGCCCACGGAGCCGGTATGAAACAGCCCGCCGACCTGCTTGAACAGCTCCATGCTGTAGCGCAGTCCGTCGAATTTGCTGCCGAAAGTCGCGCCCTGGAGATGTCCGGTATAGCGCTGGAAAGTCAGGGGGGTGGCTGCCTCGGTGTAGTCGCAGATGCTGCGGATTTCGGGGATATATTGTTCCAGAGCAGTGAGGGTGTCCTCAATCATGGCTTTTTTGGCGGCGCGGTATTCTTCGCGGGTCATCTTCGCCCAATCCTCATAGCGGGCATTCATGGATGCTACCACGCTGTATTTATTTGTACCCGGGCGGATTTCCGGATAGTAAACCGAATAGGTGCGGCTGGAAACATTGCGGCTCAGCAGAGCATCGGTGTCATATTCCGGATAGGTGGAGGTGAACAGCAAGTCGCCGATATAGGGAAGCTTTTCGCCCTCCCGGATGCCGACATAGACCTGGCAGCTGCTGGTGCTCAGACGTACTTTCTTCAGGCCGGACAAGTATTCCGGGCTGAAGAACTCTTCGCCGGTCCATTCCAGGACGGTGCGCGGCAGACTGCCGTTGGAGACTACGGCCTGGCAGGCTATTTCCCGGCCATTGACCCGCACAGCCCGGACTTTGCCGTCGGCGACATAAATCTTGTCCACGGCGGCTGAGGTCTCGACCTCTACGCCGGCGGCGCGCAATTCGCGCTGCATCATATCGATCATGCAGTCGGTGCCGCCCTGGAAAGTATATACTCCTTCGCTCATAAAGTTGCCGAAGACGATGCCGTAGCTGATGGCCGGCTCATCAAGGCTC
>JAAZIZ010000405.1 GCA_012800565.1 Lentisphaerota bacterium | reverse complement strand
GCCGTCTGGTGAAATCATCTTGAACATGACTTTTAGAAAAATCTTCAATACACAAGCTTAGAAAAGCATCCATGATATTGATTCTGGACAATAACTTACCAAACAGTCCTTTTTCTTTGACAAACAGGTTTAGCTGCGAGATAAAGTTCTCGAAGTTACTCTCTTCTATTAGCTCAGGAATGTTCTCATCGGTTCCAATCAGATAATCTTCGATATCAACGATGGTAAAATATAGTTTTTTGGCTATCTCCTCATCACCTAAAAAAAGGATTGTATCTCTACGCCAATTAACCTCATTTTCCGCCGGTTCTTGATTGCGCTTATTCATCAAGAGCATCGTTTTGCCTAGATATTTTTCCATTATGAGTTTTTTAAAATTCGCCCCTATTTCACGAGTAAATCCTTGTATTGTAATCATATAAATAAGAAGATCAGCCTTCTGAATAAAATTCAAGGAACGCTCATCGTGGTCAGGACGTCCTGCATAGATCCCCGGGGTATCGGCTATAAGCAAATCATTCCAAGGATATGTCTTGACCTCATCTGTTGTAATATCTTGTCCGATCTTGATGGTTTCATCTTTTGTCAATGCGTACACCAAAGTAGATTTTCCGGCGGAGTACTGCCCGCATATCGCTATATTCAACCGTGAGTCGGCATCTTTGGCAGCTAATTTTTTTTCGATTTCCTCGAGCCCATCCTTCAATAAAGGCTCAGACTGCAAATCTTTTAATTGATTCCGAATATCGTTGAGTTCGTTTGATTTTTCGACAAATTCAAAGTTTTTCATTTGATCCCTCCTAATTCACTAAGCCTTTGTTCCATCGATACTTGATTCTCTTTAGCAGTTTGAAAGAGACAGTCATTGAGTTGCTTGAATTCATTGGCAATGCTCATCAACCGCTCTTGTGAAGCAATCATCTTATCAAGCATACTGAAAATCCTGGGCTTAATTTCAGATTCGCAATGTGAAACCAGTTGCTCAGCTATATTGCTGACACCTGTTCTAAGGGAAGAATTCAATTTCTCTTCAAGTTCTCTGATTTTTGTGGTTTCGCTTTTAAACAAGCTTGCAAGCCAGCCAAACACTGCGGCTAATGCTGCAAGTCCCGCAGCAACCCATCCTCCGCCTGGCAACCAGCCGATCGCTACAGCAGTACCAATAATGCCTGCAGCCCAACCACCAAATTTCAACATTCCTGCCCATGGCAAACTATATGCCTCATAACCGGCAAAGGATTCAGCTTGAGTTAATTGAAAGTCAATTTGCCTGGCCATTTCTTCGATTTCGCCCTCGACTTCTTTCATAAACTCTTCCAAAATCCTGCCGGGGATTCCCTGGAGTTCATTTTCTAATAATTCAGACCATTTGTTTTTGATAGTATCTTTGCTGTATTCATATTCGATGCATCTGGTAGCGAATTCATGTGTGTCAACTTGTAGTTTGGCTTCCATCAAAATCCGATCATAAAGGGAAGCTTCAAAACGTTGAAATTTATCCTCTACAGATTTTTTAGTTCGATTAATTTTATCGAGAATCCTCTGGGTTATTTCGATACAGTTATCAATCGGAATTGCATTGCGTTTTGCAAATGTATTGACCTGATAGATAAAATATTCCCGGATGGTTCTGCAGCGAATGGCTGCTCCTTGTTCAATGATATTTTCCACTAAACTATTTCTAATATCACTGAACTTTGAAAGTTCATATAGGTCTGTTTTGCCAACCTTGAATTCATCATAAAATTTTGCAACAATTTTATTTTTTTCTGCTCTGCTGAAAAAAGCGGCTTGGGCATGAATGGGTAGAATTTTTAGTGAACTTTCCGGCACTGCGGATTGTATACGATTAATATGCCCTTTTTGGCTTTCAGAGCTGATCATTTTATCTTGCTTTCGTAACAGAAAGTTTCTATAGTTGGAAACGTCCTGTTTGACATTCAACAAAACAAGTACATCCCGTCCTCTTTCACAGATTTTTCGAAGATATTCGAGTTCAGCTTCTTCAATATTGTCGGAAGCAAACATGAACAAAGCGATGTCGGCTTTTTCCAATAGTTCATAGGCCGCTCTTTCTTCACGTCCTATTCCGTCCTGATCCAATTGAGTATCTTTTACTGAAAGAATACCTGGCGTATCATACACAGTTAAATTGTACCAAGTATACTTATTTATTTCAACTGTAGTACTTTGACCACCTTTACCAATAGTCTTGCCATCACCTTTTGTCAAAGCTTCCCGGACGGTGCTTTTGCCAACCTTTGTTCGGCCAAAAAGAACGATCTTAAATTCTTGCAAATCAATTCGGAAAGACTCTATTTTTGAACTGATTTCCTCTATTGCTTTACGAAAATCTTTGGAAAATTCGTCTATCGTTTTTTGCAAGGCATCTGCTGCTTGTTGTTGCGAAGTCTCGTCTTCATCATCAATCTGGATATCATCAAAGATTTGCACATCAAGCAACTCTTCTCGAATATCAGCAAGAGTGTCTTTGAGTTTGATTAACTCAGAGGTTTCTGCGCTAATAACTTCATATTCTTTGACAGCGATTGCCTTACAGTAAGTTAAAGCTCGTAAAAATTCACAGTAGTTATCAATGATTTGAAAAGCACGCAAATTGGGCAGGCGTATAGTCGGATCAGTATGCAAAGAGAGTGCACTAATCTGCTGCCAGTTTTGCTGCATTGCAGGGAGAATGTTTTTCATGTTTTATCTTTCTGTTAACGTTGAAATTCAGCAATAGCATTTTCCAATTCCGTCAACTTGTCTCCCAGTTTAGATACATTGCCCTCGTAGACTTTGACCTCCTGATTAAAGGCAGCACAATGATCTTGCGCAGCTTTTTTGATATCCTCTAAATGTTGATGCACATTTTTTGCATAAGTACCTAAATGCCCAGATAATTGAGCAAATTCCGCCTTCGATGAATTTACCAAGCCTTCAAAATCGTTAATCTCTTTTTGCAGAGTCTCCGCCAAGGACTTGACTTCCTTGCGGGAGGATTCTTTCATATTAGTAAACTTTTCCTGACTTTCAGTGATTTTGGCATCTATTTCCTGTATTTGTGAATTGGCTTTGGAAATAGCAGCATTCAGGGCTTCCAATAATTGCGATGATTCCTGTATCTTATTATCCAGAAGATCCAGGATATTTTCTTGTTGAGAGAGCTTACGAATGATCTTAATCCATGTAAACATTGATAAGCCTTTCTTTTAGTTTGTTTGTACTGCCATCATAATGCAGCGAAGAATGTCATGAAAAGCATATGGTTGTTTATTTTGTTTTTAAGAAATTATCCATGGAGATGAAACATTCAAAGAAATTGAGGGGTGCCACTTTCCACAAATCCTTTGCCAATCAGCTTGCTTCAATATCTCAGCTTGACTGGGATGCGTTCTTTTTTCAGCTTTGTGCCGCAGGTTGGGCAGAGTTCGGGCAGTTTAGAGACAACACGTGGGTCCTGGGAATGATCGACCTCGGGATTGTTCCATACGTGAACTGCTTCATTTTCCAATTCCAGCTTCTCAGTGTAATTGCATTTTGTGCAGGTCACCTGGTAGATTTTTGGTTCCAGTTCCCGTTTTCGCATCCAGTCAAATGGGTTGCGTCCTTTTAGCATAGTTTCCTCCTGGCGTTTTCTGAAAAAATATTGTTTTCACCCTGACAGAGCGTATCCTGTCAAAATCGTATTCACGCGCAAATCGCAAGAGTATGCGCACAGGCTCGGCTCCAGCAGCGTTACCTGTTGCTCCAAGACAAATTATTTATCCCCAATTTTTCCGGAAGCTGTTTCAGTCTTATGTGGTTCGATTTGCCATGCCGGGTTTCTCCATCCCCCGGCATGGCGGTGTTTTTTTTGCCGGCAGTTGCTTACAGTTTTGCGGCGAGTTTTTGCCAGGCGGCGATGAGCCTCTCGGCGGTATCCTGGGCGTAGGGATTGGAGCGCGGGGTGGTTTCGTAACCGCCGCGGTTGTAATTCCAGGCATTGGGGATATATCCTCCGCCGACGTGGTCATTGCCGGTGCCGTTGGCCAGGGCCGTGACCAGGCAGAGGTGCTGCGGGAAGCAGGCTTTGCGCACACGCAGGCCATTTTCGGTAAATGGCTCGCTGGGCATGCTGGCAATAAAGGCGCTGCCCAGTTCGAAGCCGGTGAGAGTGAATTTCCGCGGGTCGTGGTCTTCTTTGATTTCCATCAGCTTGCTGGCAAAATACTTCAGGGCAAAGGGAGTTTTTTTGGCCAGGTCTTCGGAAGTCAGGTCGCGGGTGCTTTCCGGACTGATATCGACATCGGGATATTTATCCATCACTGCCTGGGCTTCGGCGAGTTCTGCGTCGGTCAGCTGGCGCGGGTCGGCAATAACCGCAGTGCTGACGGTCCGGAGCTGCTTAAATTTGATCAGCTGGAGCTGGTCGAAAGCTTTTTCGATGGTCTCGGCATAGCCGAGGCCGATGCGCTCGGCTTCGGCATAGCAGGTCTGGTTGCTGTTGCTGCGGACATCAAAATGATTGATATTCCCCTGGCAGCCGACCAGCGGCATCAGCATTGCACCGGGAGCCAGGTGCGATTCCACGGTCCGGCGCAGAAAGCCGGGCCAGTCGGCCGAGACGCCACAACCGCCGATGGTGTCGGTGTGGTTCACAATGCTGCTGATGACCACATACGGACGGGAGTCTTTCTTGATGACCAGGAGCGGTATCTCCGGATCAATCTCACCTTCCGGACGCAGGATATTGGGATTGAGTTTGCCCGGGTTGGTGACCACGCTGCCGTCCTGCATCCAGTAGCGCCGGTTGAAGATAAAACGCGCATCGCGGGTCAGAGTCCCGTACAGCTGGCCGGACTGCAGATTGGCGGCGGCATCCTTGAGGGCTGCCACGGCTTGAGCAGCCGCGAAAGGCAGGTACTCAGGCGCGCAGCCGGCGCGTTTCAGCCGTATTTCCGGGGCAGTATGGGAGTGAGTGCAGCAGATAATCAGGTTTTCAGAGGTAAAGCGCTGGGGGCCGAATTCGGCTTGGATGGCATCAATGATGAGATTGTAGAGGACAGTGGTGGTGGTGATCAGATCAAACTGGATGATGGCAGCTTCCCGCCCGTCTTTTTCCAGGATGAGAGCCCGGACCTCCAAATCATCCAGGACTTTGTCCCACATCCTGATATTGAAATACCCGGCCAGAGAAACCGGCATAGTGGGATTGGTGCAGCGTCGGCCCAGGCCGAAGCGGATATTGGCATCTGTCATGGTGAAATCCTTTTTCATGGTTTGGGTAATACAGAGAGAAAAACGGCAAAAGATAATATAACAGCAAAAGAGGCTTCTGCGTCCTTACTTCAGTACCAGCGATTCGCCTGGCGCAAAATCATGCCTGCAGATTTGTTTTTTCCACTCGTAGCAGAGGGTTCCGCCGCGGCGGCTGAGGATGGTCAGCTTGGCGGGAGAACCGCTGACCAGGAAGCCTCCCGGCAAAGCGATCCGGCGGCACTCACAGTGCGGGCGCCATTCTGCGGGAATGCCTTGAAAGAAGCGCGCAACGCCGGCATGGACATGGGCGAACATCTCCAGGAAAGCGCTGATGGCACCCATATTGCCGTCCAGCTGCATAATCTCGCTGCTGCTCTTGTCTTTGAGGAGGTCGTTTTTGCGGTGGGCGATAATGCCGCGGAAGCGGGGCAGATAGACAGTACAGAGGCCTTCATTCAGAAAGATGTCTTTCCAGAGCCGGAAGAGCGGCATGGGGGCTTCGTTGAGTCCTTTGCGGGTCATGATGATGGCAGCCCAGGGGAAGCACCATTCACTCCAGAGCCCCATGCCTTTGGCGATCCAATGGTCGATGCTGTCATCCAGGATTTTTTCTTCCTCGGGCGAGAGTTCGCGGGGCAGAGAATCAAATGGATACAGGCAACCCAGATGCGAGTGATGGCGATGGCAGACATCCAAGTCCTGGCCTTCCCAGATTGCGATATGCTTCTCAATGCTGCGGCGATAGTAGATTTCCGGTTTGCCGTCTTGGCCGCGACGCATATCAGCGATTTTTTTGATTTTGCGCACCAGACTGAATTTGGGCAGCCGAGTGGGGATTTCCAGCCACAGCGGCTTGGGAGTGAGCCCCAGGAGCTTGCTGGCTTCTACCAGGATGGCCGCCAATTTATGCATGGCCGCCAGTTGATAGGAGGGATTCCGCCCGCAGACATTGGCAGTATTGACGCTGGAGGCGTATTCAGCTGAGATGGCCAGCGGCAGGCAGAGCTTCCTGCCGTCCGGACGGAGCATTTCCTCGTAGCAGCGCATCACTCCGTGGATGAAAGGCCAGGCACGCTGGCGAAGGAATGTCCGGTCGCCAGTCGCCTGCCAGTACTGCCAGTACAGCAATGCGGTCCAGGCGCCGCAGGCCGGGTCCAGCACTGCTCCGGCGCTGATGCCGCCGCATTGTTTGCCCCGGTCATCGACAGCGTGGGTAAAGAGCAGTCCATCGTCAATGCCGAAGAGCACCCTCGCGTTATCGCGCAAGGTCTGCTGGAAATCCGCGCTTTCGAGCATATCGAACAGCGGGAGGAGGTGTTCGGGGCAGCCCAAGGCGCAGGCCGGGCCATAGATTTCCTGGACATTGACATTGAAGTGGTAATCGCCGGACCACTGAGCTTTCTGGTATTCCTCGTGCCACGGGCCCTGCAAGCCGCAGGCATAGCCGTTGGGATGGGTGGCGCAAGCAAACTTATAGACTGCGTACTGGTAAAACGTCCGGAAGAAATCATCGGGGAAGCTCAGTTGGGCGGTTTTATCCCAGAATGCCTGCCACCAGCGGGCATTGCGCTCTTTGACTGCCTTTGGCGATGCGCTGGGGGCAGGGGCATCGCCGTCCTGGTGAACGCTTACAATCCAGTTACGGCCGACTTGTTTCCAGGCGACATTGATGGCCGGGTCCTGGGGCAGTTCCTGCCGCCAGCCGGTGGGCAGGATGGTCGGCGGCTGGAAGCCGCAGTTCTCGAGCCAGGCACGGGTCTGCGGAAATTCCCAGGAAGGGCGTCCCGTAACTGCCACAATCTGCTGCTCCGGATCATGGATATGCAGGGTCGGAGACTCCAGGTCTAAATTCAGGGCTATGCTGGCATTATTGCTCAGGCGGACAGTGACTTCCCCTGTGGCGTAATCGATGCATCCCTGCATCGGTACCACGTCACCGGAAAAGTGGAGGTCTACCCGGCCGATGGGGACACGCTGCGGCCGGAGGAGCGGACCGTCGCTTTTTTTGCGGCGGAAGAGTGCATTGATGCCTTTGCCGAAGCCATGCTCCTTACTGAACTGCACGAAGTCCTGGTAAGTCTGTCCGGGCAGGAGCTGTTCTCCGCCGCGATGGTCCCAGCAGTCTGAGCGTCCCAAAGTCAGACAAAGGTCATTCTGGCCCCAGACCTGGCAGCCGAAATTACCGTTTCCCAGCACCAGCCCGCAGTGCGGTCGCGGCAGCGGGAAGTCAAGGGTGAAATTATCCAGAAACATAGCGGTTCCTTTATTTCATGCTGGGAATGATAATACCCCGGAGGATAATTTTCTGGCAGGAGATAAAGATTATCATCGTTGGGATGGAGGTCAGGACGAATCCGGCGCTGACCACCCAAGGCACCAGGCGCCACCAGAGACTGGCCTGATACATCCAGACTGCGATGGTCCACATCGACTTATCCTGGCAGATAATCAGCGCCCATTCCCAGCCGTTGTAAGCGGCGATGAAAGCATTCAGGGCGTTAATCGCCAGAATAGGCTTCACCAGGGGCATGGCCACAATGCGGAAAATCTGCATTTCCGAGGCGCCGTCGATAGTTGCGGCCTCGAACAGCTCCATAGGCAGACTGTCGAAGAATCCCTTGAGTATGAAGATTGCCATGCCATTGGCAGCGCCCGGCAGGACTAGTGCCAGGTAGGTGTTGAGCATCCCCAGGTCCCGCATCAGCAGATATGCCGGGATAGCCGAGACCATAGCCGGGAAAGCCATGGTAGCCAGCATAAACACCAGAATCTGATTGCCGAATTTGAGATTGAAGCGGCTGAGTGCATAAGCGGCCATGGGGTTGATAGTCAGGGTGCAGATGATGGTCAGGGTGATCAGGATCAAGGTCACCACGATAGCATTGCCGTTGAAGAGCATGTAATTCAGGACCATCTTGTAGTTGTCCAGAATGGGCAGGAGCGTCATGGCCCAGCCGTTGTTGCGGAAGGTATGGGCATAAGCTTCGGCAAAGGGGGGGAAAGCGCATTGCCAGTGCTGCAGGTTCCAGCCATAAGCCTGATTGACGGCCTCCAGAGAGGAGTATTTTTGTCGCAGGAAATTCTGAAACGCGATTTCCGAGGAATGGAATTGTTTGTGCTCCAGGGGGAGGCTGCGGACGAAATTCTTCCAGAGGTCGCGGCGGTTGTTGTCGTCCCGGGTTGAGCCGGCTGCGGGAGTACTGGAGAGCTTGAGTTCGCTCCAGTCCTGGTAGTTGGTGCCCAGGAGCTTGTTCAAGGAGCGCAGATGCCGGATTTTTGCCTGGGCGAACTGCTGGAATTGCTGTTCCAGTTCGGGGGTGACGGTAAGTGAGATCAGGCGCAGCGGATAGCGTTCCTGGCAGAATTTCCGCCAGTGCTTCTGCAGTTCTTCGGGGTATTCCGGGGGGAGTGGGAAAGGCGTCTCCGCCAGACAGGGGAATATGGTACCGGCGCAGGCGTTATATTTGTCGATGGACAGCTTCTGGCCATTGTACTGGGCGGCGACCTCCTCGGAACCCAGGTAGTTATACCAGGCGCTGCGCAAAGGGAAAGGAATCTTCGGAGAAGCCGGCAGCTGCGTTTTTTTGAACTCAAGCCACAGTTCCTGCAATTCCGGCGGTGCGCTGCTGGTAACAGGAAAAAGATTCTGGCCGGAATAGCCTTTCTGCCGGAGGAATTTCCGCCAGAGTTTTTTGCTTCCTGGCGTAAAGGCATAAGCGGCAGCGGCCTCCTTGAAGCGGTTATAAGCTTGCATTTTCGGATGTTCGGTATCAGGAAACCAGCTTTGGAAATCGAGCGGGTAACGCATTTCGACATTGAAATCAATGCTGTAGAAAGTCTCGAAAGGCACCCCCCATTCCTGTCCCAGCAGTTTCAGCGCCTCCTGGTGCAATTCAGCGCGGCGGAGTTTTTTCTGCGGCTGTTGCTGGCGGTATTTTTCGCAAGACTCATCGATCAGGAAAGAAATGACCTGAATTGGCGGGGCATAGATTTGACAGTCATCAAGCGGATAGGTGTGGTTGAATTCGGCATAATCTGCGGCTGCCGCGGGACTGTCGAATGCCATGTATTCTCGGGCGAAACAATCGATGCCGGGCTTGTCCAGGCCGATGGCAGTCCACGAAGACCAATATTCGGGCAGATTGGGGAAATAGGCCTGGAATTGCCTGGTCCAGTTGCGGTAGAGGTTGAAATAAGGCACCAGCGCTTTGACGAAACGGTCTTCCCGGGACCAGAGATAGCGCGGCAATGGGCTGAAGCGGTCGTAATCGAAATCATTGGAAGTGCTGCCGCTGATGGTGATCAGGAACGGCACCACCATGGTGATACCCATCAGGCTGAGGGTCGTGTAAATGCACAGCATGATCAGCCGGTTTTTCAGAGTTTTTCGACCGATGTCAGCTATCAGGCTCATGGTGGCTTTTCTGGATGGTAACTGCAGGACAGGGTGATTGATGAGGGGCGACGAGGGTCAGTTCACAGCGCGTCTGTATTCCACTTTGGACAGGAATCTGATCTGGATATAGGTCATGCCGATCAGGAAAGTCCCCAGCAGGCAGGCCATTGCGGTGGCCATGCCGAAGCGCAGATTCATGTATGCTTCCTGCCAGATTTTCAGTCCGATGACTGTGGTGGCTTGTCCTGGTCCGCCGAAAGTCATCAGGAAGATATTGCCCATATTCTGGAAGGTAGCGATAAAGGTACCGACGAAGCTGATGATAATCAGCGGCAGCAGGGTAGGCAGGGTGATATGCAGCAGCTTCGCCCGGAAGCCGGCGCCATCCAGGTCAGCGGCCTCATAGAGGTCAGGCGGGATGGATTGCAGCGCGGCCAGATACAGCAGGCTGGACATACCCATCGAGGCCCAGACTGTAGGAATGATGCAGCAGACCATAGCCAGGGCGGGGTCTTCCAGCCAGGATTGGACCGGAATATTGACTCCGGGCAGATAATTCAGATAGCCGATCAGCTGGTTGAAGAACCCGGCCGGAGTAGGGTTGTACATCAGCTTCCACATCAGAGCGATAACCAGTCCGCTGGTCATCTGAGGCAGAAAGAACAGGGTCCGGAAAAAAATCCGGCAGTGTTTGATTTCGGTCAGCATAATCGCCAGAATGATAGGTGCGGTGAATGCCAGGAGGATGTTCAGGAAGACGAAGTAGCATGTCCTCAGGATGCTCATCCAGAAGCTTTTATCGAGGCACAAATGGATAAAGTTATCCAAGCCGACCATGCGCGAGTCACCGGTCACCTTGTAATCCTGGAAAGCCATAAGCAGTCCGCGCGCCAGTGGGTAGTATCGCCAGAGCAAAATCAGCAGCAGTGCGGGCAGGATCAGCAATACGGGCAGATATCCTTTGTAGACTGAGCGCGAACTGCCCTGCATGCTTGCAGTGCGGGTCTGCAGAAAGGACTTAAAGATCAGGACTAATATTGTGATGAAAGCGCTGGCCAGGACTGCGAAAATTCCCCAGGCCCAAGGCCGGTACCGGGCCAGAGTCTCTTCAGGCAGGTCATACATCAAGCCGGAATTGGCGTTGCGGTTCACCGTGCGCAGGGCTGCCCGGAAATCGAATTTTTCGCCGTTTGCTCCGAGCATAATACCCAGGCATTCCCGGTTCAGGGCGATATCGATCAGGAACCAGTGCCCGGACCAAGGCTCAGTATAGGCCTTGATCAACCCGGAGTCGATAGCCTGAAAATTTTTCTGCAGTGCCATTGGGATATCACGGATGTACTCATCATATCCGAGTCGCTGGAGGTCTTTTGGGGGTACGAATCGCCCCAGCCCTTCCAGTACCATTGATTCGAAGTCTGAGTTGACGATATTCTGGTCGTGGATGGCCAGGAGCGTCTTCCAGATGGCATCGCGTTCATGTTTGGGTCGTTTTGCGACTCCGGTGTACATGACTGCGTAGTGATTCTGGGTCTGGATATTGTGCTGTCCTGCGGGGCCGGGCGCGGCGGGGTAGGGGAACCAGCTGAGCAGTTGCGGGTCGAGGTTCAGTCCGGAGCCGATATCGCGCAGATTATTGGCCATGTCGATGATCATGGCCACTTCGCCGCGGCTGAGCAAGTCTGAGGCGCCTTCGCCGCGCTGGCCGCTGATGCTGCGGGCGACTCCGGTGATAACCTCGGCCGGGTTGTACTGCCAGCCGGCGGCCTGGGCTTGTTCCAGGTTCATGGGGCGACCTTGATAATTGACCCACTTCTCCCAGCGCAGGCGATAGAGGAATTCCAGTGCGGCGAGGGCCTCCGGGGAGTCGAAATTGCAGCGCCAGTCTGCAGGTATGGCGCTGAGGTCTTCACCCTCTGGAGTCAGGAAAGCATGTTCGTGCTGCGGGAAGGTGTGCACAATCCCGGTAGTCGGGCTGCGTTTTTTCTGCACCACCGGTTCGCCGCCGGCGCTGAAGACCCAAGGCAGAAATTTATATCCGTCGCGGGGGATGCAGATACCGCGTTGTCCCAGCTGAGTGATGGCACCGGGGATGCTCTTGTTGGCATCGGTGAGTTTTTGGCACCAGAAGAGCAGTTCATTCCAGTCCTGGGGCGGGGCATTGGGGTCCAGTCCGGCTGCTTCCACCATATCAATGCGGTAAATAATGGCCATGATATAATGCATCGGCTGGGGCAGGCCGTAGACTTTTCCGTCGATGGTCGCGACATTGCGCAGTACTGCAGGGATTTTCTTCCATCCCTCCCAGATTGCTTCCTCGTCATCGATCACGCCGTTGCGGTTGTGATCGTGACCGATCCATTCATTCAAGGGATACAGGAAACCCTGTTTGATTTCATTGCGGATCAGGTGGAACCAGCTCTCGCCGATATCAGGCGCGGTATTGCCCGCAATAGACATCATCAGACCGGACTTTCCGCCCGGCAGGCTGATGCCGCCCCATTTTTCGATCTGCAGGGACGGGTCTGCAGCCATCAACCGGGTCAGATGCCGGGTATAGGCGTGATTGAGGTTGTTTGGCTCAAAGAACCGCGTAACCTTGAT
>JAAZIZ010000404.1 GCA_012800565.1 Lentisphaerota bacterium | reverse complement strand
GCCCTGATCATAACAAGAAAACTCTTCCCCGGATCGACGGAGAATTTCACCCAGTCCGCTGTAACTAGACCGCCTATGTATGAGGAGAAAGGTGATGCTCCAGCAGCCAGTTCCTGCTGGCTAGTCTCTGCAAACATGCTGCGCTCGAGATAGCCATTCAAATCCAGCATTTTCAATTGCTCGAGTTTCTCGACTGCAACCGCTTCATTCGCTTCAGTCGGCGTAAAATTAGCATCATAGCCAAAACGCCCAATCGGCCGAATTTCTACGTCAGCACGGGTGCCCGTCTGTGCCACTCGGCAGTAAACAAAGGTTGGATAGCTTATCCGAGGGCCATGTGTCCAGCCGGCTTCGGATGCTCCAGGAAGAGCCAATGCATTTTGTAAAAGAAGATTGGCAGCCAGTTTGTCTTCAGCAGTCGCTTCCGCAATTCCATTCGCTGTCAGATAGCCGCCCGCAAAGTTTTCCCGCAGCAAAGATGGGCCGGTATCATTCCGCCGCCGGTTGTCCACTAATACCAGATAGGCATCATTCAATGCTGCATTGAAATCGGGGTTGGCAAAAGCCGTATGCTCGGCGCCCACGCAGAACCGGCACCAGCGCACACCGGAAAAACAGAAAATCACGGGTCTGTTGTTCTGCCATGCCGCCGCTATGGCGGCCTCCACATCCATTGTCCATTTGCCGAGCAGTGCGCCTTGCCAATAAGGATTGCTGAGGGCACCCACTGCTGGATTTTTTGCCGCCTGATGCAATTTCAGCGTATAATCCAAATTCGTTGCGGCATTCCCTCCACTGTGAGAAATACGCAGGAAATATAGCTGATTGGGGGTATCTTCCGGCGAATCCAGCCAGATACCACGATCGAAAGCATCCCATCCGTTCGAAGTCACTTCTTTAATCGCGGGATTAAGAGGTTTCACACCATCACTGCGGAAATATGCGACCTTGATACGGATGCCGGCAGAAGCAGTCATATCAATTCCAGTTGCTCCCAAAACATAGTGGCGGCTCTCTGCACCAGTGAATTTATACCAGTGATCCGAACTCACCCCGGATAAACTACCCCGCGCCGAAGTAAGAATCCAGTCTTTCTCATTTTCAGGCGGGGCGTCTTTAGTCGGCACAACACCTAATGGCTCCGCATTCTCGTAACCACCAGGTCCGGGTGCTGGTGGTACTAAGCTGTTCCAAGCAGGCTTCCCGCTGGGATATTCTTTGTTGGGAAAGTAAGATTCCAGGACTTTTATGAAGGTGGCAGGCGTCCAATTGGCTTCAGCCTCGATTCTGACGCCGTTGATGGACGCATTCGCATAATTCGTGCCGCTTAATGTGCCGGCATACCTTCCTGAGGAAATCTCCAGCAGCGAGACCTGGTCGGGGTCCAGGGCAGTCGTAGCGGTCGAGGTCAGGTCAGCCCCGGGTTTCACCTTGAACAGATAAATATGCGGGAGCAAGGTAGTCATGCCGCAGGTTTTTCTGTAATTGTCGGCCACTCTAGTCCGCAGACGGTCATAGTTCCGGCAGTGAAACAAAACCAGCTGATGCGCCGCGGCATAATCAAGGAATTGCTGTTTATGCAGGACCTTTTCATCCAAGTTGTCGCAATGCGCACAAATGGAACTGCCGAAAACAGCCAGAATCGGACGGTTGTGCGCCAACGCCAAAGCTTTCGCCTCAGCGACATTAGTCAGCCATACGGCCTCCCAGTCGCCATCAGGCAAAGGTGGATTCTCCGGGTCACCTGGGTCTCCGGGGTCACCGGGGTCACCGGGGTCACCGGGGTCACCGGGGTCTCCGGGGTCAATGCTGGCCCAGGCTGCCGTCCCGTTGGGATATTCTTTATTGGGAAAGTAAGATTCCAGGACTTTTATGAAGGTGGCAGGCGTCCAATTGGCTTCAGCCTCGATTCTGACGCCGTTGATGGACGTCACATTCGCATAAT
>JAAZIZ010000403.1 GCA_012800565.1 Lentisphaerota bacterium | reverse complement strand
TCAGCCCCGGGCCGGAAGCCGAAATAAGCATTGGCAAAATGCGATGGACGCAGCCAGTAGCTGAGAAAGAGCTCAATCCTGGACAGCGGAATGGCAAAGCCTATCCCTTGTGCGTCCTGCCGAATAGCCAGATTTATGCCTATTAAATCACCGTCGAGATTGACCAGCGGGCCGCCGCTGTTGCCGGGATTGATGGCCGCATCCGTCTGGATAATGTCGGAAAATGATATTTCCCCTTCGCTGAAGTTGCGGTTGAAAGCACTGAGCACCCCGAGCGAGACGCTGTGCTCCAGCCCAAATGGATTGCCTATGCTGATCACAGTCTCCCCTAACAACAAATCTCCGGACTGGGCAAAACTCGCCGCTGCCAGCGCATTCTCGCCTTGGAAGTCGCCTTGCAGGCGCAGCAGACAGAGGTCATTAGGCTGATCATATCCGACCAGCACCGCAGGATATGATTTGCCGTTGTACAAGCGCACTTCGACATTACCGGCCCGCTGCACCACATGGAAGTTGGTAAGCACCAGGCCGTGGCTGTCAACCAGTACCCCGCTGCCCAGAGGAAAAAATTACCTGACCACTTCCTGGCTGCGATGATGGGGGGCAAAAAACTGATTGAAAAACAGGTCGAATGGGTCGTTGACCCGCAGGCGCTGCTCAGTGCCAATGTTGACCACCCAAGGCAAAGCACGGTTCACCGCCTTAACCGCAGGAGTAACCCGGGCCGAAGAAATACTGCTCAGGGGCTGCGACGAAGACCGGGCCGGCACAGCCCAGAACAGCAGTAACAAGCATTCCAAAATGTTACGAACGACGATTGTTTTTTGCGTTTGACTGATCATCTTATACCGAAATTGGTGGTTCATAAATTAAGAACGGTTCCTCAATCAGACCGAAAATCCGCAACCGCGCTTGCGGCAATTCCTGCCATCCCAACCGAAAACGAAGCTCCAACCAAAGGAGGACTTAATGCTGGAGACGGAAAATAACCCGGAAACCCTGCCCGGGAATGCATACAAATGTATTAGCACAAGCGGACATTGTCAATTCAGCGAACGCTTTTTGCAAATTATTTGGAATGAAAAAATGCTGCAGCCGGAATTGCACTGCACCGACGGGACTCGTCTGCGCATCATCTCCGGCGGCAGCTGGAATGTCTCCGCCGGGCCGGATTTCCTGCACGCCGTACTGCTGTTTAACGATGCCCTGGTCCGCGGTGATATCGAAGTGCACCGGCAAAGCGCTGACTGGTACCGCCATGGCCATCAGGAGGACCCGCAGTACCGCCAGGTCATCCTGCATCTGGTCTGGGAAGACCACCTGCTCCCCGGCCAAGCCGCCCTGCCCTGCAAAACCCTGGTCCTGGCAGATGCCATCATGCCGCACTGGCAGCGCTTCCTCTCCGATATTGATGAGCTGTTCTATCCCTATTCGCGACAATTCAGTACCGGCGGCTGCGCTTTGCGCTGGGCCATGAACGATAATGCCAGAGTGCAGGAATTTCTGCAGCAGGCCGCTCAAGCCCGCTTCGCCAGCAAAACCCTGTACTTGCAGCTGTGCGGAGCACAGAGCGGCCTGGACCAGGCCCTCTATGAGGAGGTCTTCGCCGGCCTGGGATATGCAGAGAACCGCGAACCTTTCCGAAAACTGGCCGCCGGAGCTAATCTCAAGATGTTGCGCACTTTCCCGCAGCGCCGCCAACGCGAGGCCATCCTGCTGGGCCTGGCCGGTTTCCTCCCCGACCCCACCAGAACAAACGTCCTGCCTCATTTCCAGAATATCCTGCGCCAGTATTGGCGCCTTTGGTGGGAAAGCGGGCTGCAGCCTCTCGCACTGTCCTGGAAAAAATTGTCCGGCCGGCCATACAACAGCTGCCAGCGCCGGCTGATCGCAGGTCTGCTCTGGCTGGAACAGACAGACTTCCAACCTGCAGCCTGGCTGAATAATATCAGCGCCCGCGCCAGCACACCCAAGGAACTGCTGCAAATGCTCTGCGACTGGCCGGCAGGACCGCCGGAGTGGCAGCATAGCCGCGATTTCTGCCACAGCCTGAAAATACCAGCCGCACTGCTGGGACAGAATCGCGCCCGGGACCTGACTGTGAATGTCCTGCTGCCGGCCATCGACGCCTGGAGCAAAGACCAGCCGGACTCCTGCCGGGACCGCCCCAAAATGGCTCTGCAAGCCTGGCTCGCTATGCCCAGAATCCAGGATAATCACCTGCTGAAAGAGGCCTGCCATCGCTTTCTGATGCCGCCCAGCCGGGCTAAAGAAGTCCTGACCACTGCCGCACATCAGCAAGGAATGATGGATATCTATCAGAATTTCTGTCTGGCCCTGCATAACGACTGCGGCAACTGCCCCTGCACTGTCACCCCCGGGCGGGAAGAGCCCCGAACCTGCCTGGGCAAGAAGCCGGACAGTACGCCGTGAGCCACAACCGAAAACTGCAGCCACCGTAAAATAAAGTAATGCGCCAGTCTTCTGTATGGGGGGAACAGAGTATAAACGCAAGGATTTGTGCCATAGGCACTTAACCATGCTTAACCCCGTTGGCTTCAACCCGGGGTTGGATACCGCCAAAATCAGGGCACCTCGTGGAGGCGCTACAGACCCATTACTACCCAGTTTCACTTGACGCATTGTAAAATAAACCAGGTAAACTGCCCGCCGTCAACCGGTACCGGTTTGCTTTTCCACAGCAAAACATTACATTTATGTTTTTACTCTGGCACAGGCTCCGACCTGTATTGTGGATAAGCGAAGGAACCCCTATGAACGAACAGACCTTGGCCAAGGCCTACATCCCGGCCGAAGTGGAAAAGAAATGGTATGCCGCCTGGGAAAAACGCGGCTATTTCCACGCTGACCGCAACAGCGGCAAAAAACCATATACCATCGTCATCCCGCCTCCCAATGTCACCGGCATGCTGACCCTCGGCCATGTCCTGAACAATACCCTTCAGGACATCCTGATCCGATTCGAAAAAATGCGCGGCCGGGAAGTCTGCTGGGTGCCCGGCACCGACCATGCCGGCATCGCCACCCAGGCCAAGGTCGAGGCGCAGCTGAAAAAAGAACAGAACCTCAGCCGGCATGATTTGGGACGGGAAAAATTCCTGGAACAGGTCTGGCGCTGGAAAGAAAAATACGGCGGCACCATCATCAGGCAGCTGCGCACCATCGGCACCGCCTGCGACTGGCAGCGCGAACGCTTCACCCTTGACCCGGGACTGTCTGCCGCCGTGCAGGAGGTATTCATCCGCCTCTACCACAAAGGACTGGTCTATAAAGGACACCGAATTATCAACTGGTGCCCGAAATCCTGCACCGCACTCTCCGACGAAGAAGTCATCTACAAGGAAGAAAAAGGGCATCTCTGGTATTTCCGCTATCCTTACAGTGACGGCTCAGGATATGTAGTCGTGGCCACCACCCGCCCCGAGACTATGATGGGCGATACTGCAGTCGCGGTAAACCCCAATGACCCGCGCTACCGTAACAAAATCGGCCAGACCCTGACCCTGCCCCTGGTCGGACGCGTTATCCCCCTGCTGGCCGATGATTATGTCGACCAGAACTTCGGTACCGGTGCTGTTAAAATCACTCCTGCCCACGACCCCAACGACTACGAAGTGGGATTGCGGCACAATCTTGATATGCCCAATGTGATGAATGAAGACGCCAGCATGAATGAAGCTGCTGGAGCCGACTTCGCCGGTTTGGACCGCTACCAGGCTCGCAAGCTGGTGGTGGAAAAAATGACTGCCTTGGGGCTGCTCGAAAAAATCGAAGACCACGTCCACCAGGTCGGCTATTCCGAACGCGGCAACGTCGCCATTGAGCCACGTCTCTCCAAACAGTGGTTCGTTAAAATGCAGCCTTTGGCCGAACCTGCTCTGGCCGCCGTCAATGACGGACGCATCAAGTTCCATCCCGAACGCTGGGTCAAGACCTACCGTCACTGGATGGAGAACATCAAAGACTGGTGCATCAGCCGGCAGCTCTGGTGGGGACACCGCATCCCCGCGTACTACTGCGATAAATGCGGCAAAATCCATGTCGCGGCAGACATGCCGGCGCAATGCAGCCAGTGCGGCCATCCTGCCCTGACCCAGGATACGGACGTGCTGGACACCTGGTTCAGCTCCTGGCTGTGGCCGTTCTCAGTCTTCGACTGGCCGGAAGAAAATCCCGACCTGGAGCATTTCTATCCCACGCACAGCCTGGTCACCGGACCGGATATCATCTTCTTCTGGGTCGCCAGAATGATTATGGCTGGACTGGAATTCATGGGCGAGGTGCCTTTCAAAGACGTCTATTTCACCTCCATCATCCGCGATGACCAGGGCCGGAAGATGTCCAAGAGCCTGAACAACTCTCCAGACCCCATTGATGTGGTCAATACTTACGGTGCAGACGCACTGCGCTTCACCATAACCTATATCGCACCCGTGGGACAGGATATTCGCTACAGTAACGAGAAATGCGAAATCGGCCGGAATTTCGCCAATAAAATCTGGAATGCAGTGCGCTTCCGGCTGCGTTGCAGCGCTGCTGTCAGCAACTGGCAGGACCTGCACGGGCTGACTGCCGCTGACCTGCGCCCCGATGACCAGTGGATCATAGCCAGAACTAATCAGGTCGTGCAGCAAATCACCACCGCACTGGAAAAATTCGCTTTCAACGAAGCAGTCAAAACTCTCTACGATTTCGTCTGGAGCGAATTCTGCGACTGGTACCTGGAATCCTGCAAAGCGCTGTTCACCAGTGAGACAGAGCTGGACCGCAAGGCCCTGAACACCGTGCGGGTCTTCGATTACTGCCTCAGCACCTTCCTGCGCCTGCTGCATCCGTTTATGCCTTTCGTGACCGATGAACTATACCACCAAATGGGCTTCGTCAGCGAAGACCAGTCCATTATGCTGGCTGACTGGCCAATCGCCATGGACAACCACCAGCTCACCCAGCTGGGCGCTGACGACTCCCTCGTAGCCTTGACAACCGACAAATTTGAGTTGATCCGCGCCGTCCGGAATCTGCGTGCGAATTATCAGATTTCCAGCTCCCGGCCCATCAGTGTGATTGTCAGCCCTGCCTCCGAGACTGCCCGGGAATTCCTCCTGCGGGACCAAAGCTCTCTGCAGTCATTGCTGGTTGCCGAGTCCCTGAGCTTTGGCGACAAACCTGCCGGAGCCTGCGGCGTGGCTGTGAGCAATCTGGCCACCGCTTATGTGCCGCTGGCCGGGATAGTCGATTTCGAAGCCGAGCTGGCAAGACTGCGCAAGCAGGAGGACGAAGCAGTCAAGTATATCGAATCCGTTCAACGCAAATTGGCTAATGTCAACTTTGTCTCCCGGGCTCCGGAAGAAGTTGTCAACAAGGAACGTGAGCGTATTGCGGAATTCAGCGAGAAGCTCGCCCGCATCCGCGCCCAAATTGAGGTCTTTACCCAAGCCTGAACCCAAAAAGAATACTACCATGGAAAAGAAAACTGAAGAACACGTCAAGGAATTGCTGGAAGCACTGCGCATCAATCTGCAGAACGACGGCGGCGATATGGAGCTGGTTAAAATCGAGGGTAACACCGTATACCTGAAGCTGGTCGGTGCCTGCGGCAGCTGCCCTCATGCCCAGATGACCCTGAAAAACGGCATTGAGCGCATCCTCAAAGAGCAGGTTGACCCGAATATCGTAGTCGAACGCGCCTGAGCTGCGCCCCCCGCCCCGAAAACTATTTTTTCGGCGGCGGGAAAAACTTCTGCCAGGACCAGATCACTGTGCCCATGTGGTAGTGGCGCTGCTGACGGTTGGGGCTGCAGTAGTACGCAGTCAGAATTCTGCCGTCGGCGAGCTGTATGTTTGAGGGATACCCCCCGTCATACGCGTCAGCCAAATCAACTATATACATTGGGGTATTCCAGAGGCCGCTGGCCAGATGCATGGTCATACCCCCGATACCATACAGCCCTCTGTAACGTATCCCGTAAGTGAGCAGCAGATGACCGTCGGACAGCAGCGTAAATGCGCCGGGATACATCGCCATGCCGGTGAGCTGAGACACATACCTCCAACTCCGGCCCTCGTCAACCGACTCATATAAATCCAGCCGCTGCTTGCGCACTGCAGCATAAATCTTCCCTCCGGGCAGCAAAATCAGCGCCGTCTCACCGCCGTCCTCGGCAATTCTGGATACCTGGTGCCAGCTCAGACCGCCATCGCTGCTCTGCCAGAAATATGTCCCCCGCCCCTGGTATCCGCCGCCCCCCGCCGTCCTGACGCAAGCATACATGGAGCAGGCCAGATCACCGTTCGCAAGGGTGATGATGTCTCCATACGGAACCCATTCTTCACTGCCGTCCACATCCAGCAGCGTGATATCGCGGACCTCCCAGCTGCGCCCTTGGTCAGCCGAGATACTGCACACCGGCAGCAGCAATCGTTTATCCCGCTGCCGGTACTTGATCCGGTCATCGCCGATATCGCCCTGAACCTCACCCCCGGGAGCCGGGGCCGCATTGTCCCAGCCGCCGCAGAGCACCACAATCTTCCCGGCCCGGCTGATGCCCGCCGCGACATTGCCGCGGTTGGTCCCCGGAGCATTGACTACCGGAAATGAACGGAACTGCCAGCTGCGTCCCTGGTCGCTGCTGACATGGCAGGCTATGGTGCCTTCCCACAGCAGATGACAAGGCTGATTGAAAATAAAAGCCAGGATTTCGCCATTGTCAAGCTGTTTGATATTAGGCCAGGCGCATACATTATCAATGGCAAGATACTGCTCCATCTTTTTCTCCTGAACTGGTACATTCTCATAAATGCTGCGGGCCGTTAATAATATATTTGCCTGACACTATCCGCGCAACCCGCACAAAAGAACCAGTTTTTGCAACTGACTGCCTCTTTCCCACCGGCACCTTTCCCTCCCTCCTCCCGCGGTGCGGGAGGAGGGAGGGAAAGGGAGGCAGAGGGTGGATGGTTCTCATTTCCCAGGGTAGGCCGCACAGCGGCCAACCCTGGGCTTTGAAGATGGCAACCCCGTTGGGGTTGTTAGACCAGCCCTGCGTTTTGCTAAACTCCAGGCGGGAGCTCGCTGCCGCGCAATCTTGAGGGCGACAAAAGCCCCAACGGGCGTGATATACCAGCCTGAATGGTTGCCTTTCGATGGGGGCATATAATCCTGAAAAAAGCCCCAACGGGGCGTGATATACTAGCCCAGGGTGCGCCGCCCTGGGTAAACGTCCCCGAAATTGCAGCACGCTGGAAGCGTGCCACATAGAGGATGTCCAAAAAGGGTTTCGGGCGCATTTTATCCGCGGATGGGCGCAGATTGTCGAGATTAAGAATCACTATGATTTTACAGGAATTCCTCAAGAAAAAAGAAAGATTTCACAG
>JAAZIZ010000402.1 GCA_012800565.1 Lentisphaerota bacterium | reverse complement strand
CCCCGTCCGACTTGTCCGACTCGTCCGACTTGTCCGACTTGTCCGACAGCACTTATGCGGCAGGCGGGAGAGGAGGCATAAACTGACAAGCAAATATCTGGTGTTGCAGGGCGCGGCCCACCCCGGCAGTAGTTGCAGGTGCTCTGGCGGGGACATTGTTCCAGCCGGGAAATCCCGTTGATGGATATTACTGCCGATCTTCCTGTATCCCAGGCTGGGGAGCAATTTGCTCATCTGGGGTTTGCAGTGCGCCGATATACTGGAATTGCTTAGGCGCCTCCGGAACTTTGATTGCCGGCAGGAACTGCTTGGGGCGGAAGTCATTCTGCTCCCATCCGGGCAGGATTTCTGTCGGTGTATCCTTGCTCTGCCGGGCCAGTTCAGGCAGCCCCTCGGTAAGGCCGATTTTCCACCAGGCCAGGTTGTTGAAATACTTGTAATAAAAGGTTCCTCCCTTGCCCATGCGCCCGCGCAACTGGCGCACATCGGCACAGAGCATGATGTTGTTGTAGAAACTGACCGTATCCAGATACTGCTTGGAGCCGTTCAACTCACCGACCAAGGAAGAATCTGGCGCAATGATGCTGTTGTTGAAAATCAGGATTCCGGCACCGGGAATGGTTATGTGTTCTTTCTTTATGCCGGCCAGCTTTTCCTGCAAATGCGGGTATTCCCATTGTACGAACGGCGCACCGATCTTGAACGGTGCAGACTTGCGGTCACCCCAAAGCAACTCGTTTCCGGGAGTGTAACTGAACAGATTCTGATACACATAAATCGGTCCCGGCCAAGGCGGGCCTCCCAGCGGTTGCCAGGATACCGACTGGAACACATCCACAAAGTGGTTGTTGCGGATATGGCAGTTCGTAGCCCAGTCCTCGGTTTGTATTGCGTTATCGACGCAGCGCTCGAAGAGATTCCCTTCCAGGACCAGCTCGTTGCTGGTCCAACCCCCACCCAGGCCTTCAAAACAGTCGTGGACCCAGCAGTTCCGGACGGTCCACTGCTCTCCCAGGCGGTTCGCTACACCGGTTTCGTAGGGGATTACCGCGCCACGGTCGCTGGATTTGTGCACCCAGTGGTGGTAACGGGTAGACTCAGGAATCGTGGCCCGGCCGCTGCGCACATCCTCAATAAGCTCCAAAACATCGGTATAGACCGGGAAATTATGCCATTCGCAATGCTCAATGGTGATGCGGTTGCTGGCCTTACTGTAGCCGTCCTGCTCTTTTTTGTAAGAACGCCCCAGTACGCCTCCGCGCCAGCAGCCCAGGAAATAGCAGTTCCGGACCAGCAGGTCATCGCCGCCGGCGTAGACTGCGGCGCGTCCCGGGGTCTCGAAAGTCAGGCCGTCAAGGATCACGTGCAGTGAGGTGCCGAACGGCGCATTGAGGTCGAAATTTGTCTCGCGCCAGCGGTTCTTGAAGGTCCTGTCCTGTTTTTTTCCTGCCGCCACCGGAGGCTGATTCGGGGGCGGGGCGATTGCCATCGTGTGCTGATTCGGGTCTGTATGGCCGTATTTTCCATCTGGGCGCAGCCGCACATAGAGCCGGCCTGCTTCCGCATCCAGGAAGAAACCGTGTTTGGGGCCGGGGATTCCCGGTGTGGCCTGGAAGCTTTTCAACAGCTCCAGGGTGCTGTACGGGAACAGATCAGTGCCGCTGTAGAGCGCCCGTGAGGGCTGCGGCTGCGAGTATGGTACAGCATAGAGCTGCAGCGCCGCATCAATCAGCTCCCACTTGACCTTGCCCAGCCGGATATCAGGGTCCGCGGCACTGATAATCACCCGGTTCTTCTGAATTTTGTCGGCACGGAAAGTAATGGGCGCCTCTTTGCTGCCAAACCGGCGCAGATATACGCTTTCCAGATACAAGCCCGGATGGATGATCACGGTGTCACCGGGCTCGACTACTTGCGCCGCCTGTTGTATTGTCTGGAACGGAGCAGCGCTGCTGCCGTCGTTGTCATTACTGCCAGTCTGGCCATTGACATGCCACTCCCGGGCTGATGCAATTTGCATAAGCAGCATGGTGACGGCGATTGCATAAAGGGCGGATTTCTTTACCATTGGTATTCCGGTGGGTTGGGGGTAGGATAATTTAAACGGTTTTGCTACTATAAGCAAAAAAGTTTCTTTTACAACTGCACAAAGCGCAAAACAACGAGATGCTTCCAGCAAGTATGCTCCTTTTTCCGGCCGGGAATTGCAAAAAATCCGGCTGGTATTATAATAGCGGCAGGCTTTACTGCCGTTCTGCGGCGCGGCATTTATTGGCTGATGACTCAACAATGGAGGCAATAATGCGGTTTAATCTGGCTGGTGCAATGCTTGCAGGGATGCTGTTGGCTATGACGGTGCAGGCAGAGATGATTTGTGCATTCTCGTTTCCCAAGCATGATCTGCCGACGCCCTGGCCGGTCACATTCGGTCTGCCACTGGCACAGGGGCAAGCCCGGGACGCCGGCGCGTTATTCCTGCAGGATGCGCAGGGTGCGGCATTGCCGTTGCAGGTCAAGGTCAATGCCCGCTGGGCGGATGGCAGTCTGAAATGGATTCTGCTGGACAGCATCATCAGCGCCGGAGGAGAATATTCTTTGCATCACTATCCGGAACGCGGCAAGGCCGACAGCAGTGCTGCAATTGCGCAGACTCAGGCCGATGGTCCGCTGCTGCTGTCCACCGGCGGTATTCGTCTGGAGGTACCAGCCAGCGGTGCTTTGTGGCGGTACTGGCAAGGTGACGACGAGGGACAGGCGGATTTGCGCTTGCTTCTGCAGACGGAGTCGCCTGGTCCGACTCAGGAGGAGAACTGGCTGGTGCCGGCAGGGGCAGATAAAGCCACCCGTGAGTATGGCAGCGCTGGCGACCGGGAACGGCTGGTTCTGCTGGAGGAGAACGGCCCGGTGCGGGCTACGGTCAAGATCAGCGGCTGGTTTACGGCTGCAGATGGGAGTCGGGCATATCAGTATATCATCCGCCTCACAGCCTGGCAAGGACTGCCGCAGTTGAAGGCGCAAATCACTTTCGTGGCGACTGAAGAGGTGGAAACGAATTTCCTGCGCGGCTTGGAATTGCGGCTGCAGCGCCGTGGCGGCAGTGCCGGCACGGGGACTGTCACCCGCGAGTTGAGCGGCGATGGCGCCCTGAGCCTGGCTGTATATGGAAGCCCGCGTTTTTACCACCTGGTATCATATCGGGAACGCAAGGCGCCGGTGGCAGACATCTCCTGGCATCAGGGCGGTTCCTGGCAGAAGCTGTCCTCCTCGGAAATCATCCCGGGGTACTTCCAGTCAGGGCGCCTGACTGCGGCGGTAAAGGATTTTGCCCGCCTGTTTCCCAAGGAGTTCAGCGCTGATGCTGCGGGATTGAGTTTTCATATCTGGCCGGAGCGTTCGGGGATGGTCATGGATTTGCGGCGGCGCACGGGGCAGCGTCCGGAACACCACGATTATCAGAATCCTGTCGGGGGGATGGGCGTAGCCAAAACCCACGACTTATATCTGGCCTGGGATGTGGACGCACCGGAGAAATTCGCACAAGCGGTCAATACTGTGTGCCACCCGGTGATTTCACCGCTGTACTACCGGAATACCGGCGCTGCCGGGGAGTATTTGCTCCGCAGCGAGGAGCACTTTCCCCGCCTGGAGGCGACCATCAGCTTCTACTTCAAGTACCTGCATCAGCAATGCCGGGAGGGTCGCTATGAGGGTATGCTGGATTGGGGGGATATCCCGCTGATGCCGCATGGTCAGAGAGACCATACGGGCGCTTCTCATCCCGAATCTT
>JAAZIZ010000401.1 GCA_012800565.1 Lentisphaerota bacterium | reverse complement strand
TGATTGTCGGTAACGACAGTCCACAGCTGAACCCGCAACGGTCGGCCGGATGGCACGAGCGCGGCACCCTGAACGGCGTCTATGATTTTCTGGAGCGCGTGGGCGGGATCAAGTTCTATTTCCCCAGCGAATACGGAATCATCATTCCCAAGCGGAAAGATTGGTCCATTCCTGAAATCTCCATCACCGATCGGCCAGACAGCCAGTACCGCCGCCTCTATTGCGTCGGCGTCTCCTCTACCGGCGATAAGACCCTGCACATGCCCGAAGGCATGGAGGTCAATGCTACCAAGCGCCTCACCGAATTGCGCCTGCGCATGAGCACCTTGAACATTCCCAACTGCCACGGCCTGGCCAAACTCGGCCTGGTCCAGCGTTTCGGGGAAACACATCCGGAATATTTCGCCATCCAGCAGAATGGCAAACGGATCAATGGGACGAACCCGACCAACTCGCATGAAATTGAAGGGCAGCTCTGCTTCACCAATCCAGGCTTGAAGGAAGAAATCTATCAGGATGCCGAGGCATTTTTGAGCGGCAAGCCTGCGACCAGCCGCAATGTTCTGATGCCGAACGGCAAAGTCTGGTGGAATTCCAATTATTTCAGCCGCCCTTTCTTCAACATCATGCCCAATGATTCCAATTACCGCTGCTTCTGCCCTGAGTGCGCCAAAGTTTACGAGGCCGGCCCCCAGGCGATCTCCGATCATATCTGGAAATTCAAGACCGATATAGCTAAACGCCTGCAAGATAACAATATCCCCGGTTATATCACGGTGATGGCCTACTCCAATTACCGCATCATTCCAACGATGGATATTCCCAGTAACATGATTGTTCACCTTGCCGTCACCGGACCGTGGAATGAAGGCGCCGAAAAATTGCAGCAGCGCGATGAAGCATTGCTTGACGCCTGGAACCAAAAACTCGGAGCCAAGACCTATCTGTGGACATACGCGGAAAAGGTGATGTGCCGCATCGACGGCATTCCCAGTTTTACGCCCAAGGCGGTCGGTACCTTCTTCCACCGGAACGGCAGCAAGATTTTCGGAGCCTTCCTTGAGGGCGAAGTGGACTACTGGATGTTCCACTTCCTGAATTTCTACGTCTTCGGAAAGGTAATGTGGGACAACAGCATCGACGTGGAGCAACTGCTCGATGAACACTGCCGCCTGATGTACGGGGACGGAGCCGGCACAATGCGCGAAATCTACTCCACCCTGGAAAAACACTGGCTGATCGACATCCGCAGCGATGTGCGCGAAACTAACCTCGGATTCAAAGCAGTGACTCCATCGCTGCATGAAATCTGGACGAAAATCTACTCCCCCGAGGAAATGACCCGCATCGGCAATCTTTTCGACCAGGCAGGAAAAGAGGCATCCGCCGACCAGGAGTGCGTCGCGCGCGTGCAGTTTATGCGCAATGCATTGTGGCAGCCGGTTCTCGACGCACGGAAAGCCTACGAAAAGGCCGACCATGACAAGGAGACCTGGCATGCCTATATGCTTCCTGTCAGCGAAAAAATCACAATCGACGGCGTGCTGGACGAAGCGGCGTGGAAAAATGCACCTGAATACTGGATGATTCCACGTCCCGGTTATGTTAAAGCGAAAGACCAGATCGAAGTGCATACCCGAATCAAGATGCTGTGCGACGAGGATAATTTCTATTTTGGCATTGCCGCCGATGAACCCCATACCGATAAAATGGTGGGAACCGAGCGGAAAAAAGACGAGATTGAGTTATGGAAAGACAATCTGGTTGAGTTATTCTTCGCTTCCGACAGAACCAGCCCTAAGCTGTACCAGATCATGCTGGGCAGCAACGGAAATGTGACTGATCTGCTCTGCCTGCCGGAAGGTCTCGACAACACCTGGGACAGCGATTTGGAATACAAGCCCGGCGTTGTGCCCGGAAAAATGTGGGTGGCCGAGGTCCGTATTCCCCGCCGTTCGATGCCGGACCTCAAGGGGCAGGAATTTGTGGCCAACTTCACCCGCGGGCGCGTACTGGATGGCGCCGAGGTCGTGATGCCCTATTATACTTGGATGCCGATCCGCCGCCAGAATTCGGAAAACTGCGGCACGGTCACTATCGGGGCGGTACCGGAAAATCCTTCCATCGTCAAATACGGGGATTTTGCCGAGCCTGTGCTGAATAAACGCTTCCTGGGAGAATGGGGCTCCAGAAGCAACTGGTTCGGAAATAAACTTCTCAAGCGCGATACGGAGATATTCCGCACTGCCGGAGCTGCGATGCGGCTGGAAGGCGATGAGAATACAGTGGATACTCTGACCCAGTATCTCTTCGACCTCAAGCCCAACACCCGCTACCGCCTGAGTTTCTTTGCCAGGATGGAGGAAGTCAGCAAGACCGGTGCCGTGGCCAGCGGCTTCTATGTCAATCTCCGCTTCGGCGGCGAAGGACTCAACCAGACGTGGAGCCCATTGCCCCAGACTATGGCGGGAACTATGGATTGGCGCCGCTTTGAAGCGGAAACCACCTCACCTGACAGCGTGGCAGTCAAACATAAGCCCTATCTCCAGTTCAATCTGCGTCATGCGCCAGGCAAGGTGTGGATAGACCACGTGGAACTGATTGAGGTAAATGAGTGAAAAGAAAAAGCCAGCCATAGCATTGGTTGCAAAAAAGGCAATGCGTCAGCGAAACTAGACACCGTGTGCTGTACACAGCTGTCTTTCTTCAAGGCTCTGGTTCAGCAAATCTCAAGATTGTGCGCACAGATTGTGCGGCACCATCTGCGCGTGCAGATTTGCAAAAAAGCGTTCCGGGAATTATAGTTCTGTGCGGGTTTGCACTTTTGGCAGCCCTGCGCTTCGCCTGGATGCGGGAATGGTGCTGGCGGCGCAACCAGACTTTAATAATTCAGGAACTTGATTTTTTTGGCTTCTGCTGGACAACCGTGATTTTCTGCGCCGGACTGGCAGTCCTGGCGGGAGAATTCCCCAGCTTCGTGAGAGTAACTGCAAGTGGCATCAGCACCAAGGCTGAGCCAAAATAGACATAAATCATCCAACCCCAGGAGGAATTATGGCAGAATTAACCCTCAAGAGCAGCTGCCGCTGCGAAGTCATTGATATCACTCAGCAAATTGACGCTCTCCTGCCGCCTTCTCTGGCTGTAGGCATCTGTCATGTCTTCTGCCCGCATACCACTGCGGGACTCACCACCAATGAGAATGCCGACCCGGCGGTCAAACAAGACTTACTGGCCACCCTTGAGCGACTGGTGCCCTATCAAGCTGAATTCCTCCAGCATGCTGGCGGCAACAGCGACGCCCACGTCAAAGCGGCAATAATCGGTTCTTCCCTGGCTCTGCCCGTCCGCAATGGCCATTTGGACCTGGGGCGCTGGCAGGGAGTCTACTTCTGTGATTTCGACGGGCCGCGCACCCGCTGGCTGCGGGTATTCTGGCAGAGCGCCCAGGAGTGAGCCGCGCCATCAGCGTGTTTCAAACACGGTGACATCTCGGGTCACAAACAAGCGTTTGGCCTCGATGGTCTCCCGTGGTTTGAGCATTATGTAATGCTTCCCCGCAGGCAGGAAATGACTGCCAACCCGAAGCAGCTTGAACTCGTCCTGGGAGATGCGGGTCAAGGGCGCGTATGCTTCCGGAGTCTCGGTATTGACCCCAAGCCAGACCGAGTCGTGAGTCGCAATCGGCCCCGGCGCCCGGGCCTCCAACAACAGATACACGTATCCGTCTGCAGGATGCTCGAATTCGAACTTGACCATTTCCTCGCCCTCCAGGAGGACGCCGCCATCCGGCAGTTGCTTGTAGGGCGAACCCAGGACAAATTCGAGGCAGTCCGGACTGGAAATATCTTTCTTGACAAAGTCTGTCACCGCCCGGACCGTGACTGGGCGCGACCATCCTTCCGGCGTGCGCAGGAAGAAAGCGCCGCGGTAATTGACTTGCCGGTCCATCCGCTCGGGACGGACCCGGACGGTCAGGGACAATGATTCGCCCGGCTGCAGGTTTGCGCTCTGCGGCTCGACTTCGAACCAAAGGTCATCGGCGCTTTTCCGCACCGTAAAACTCACGGGTTCTGCGCCAGCCTGGACCACGACCTCCTGCGGAGCGGAAGCCTGCCCCGCCTGGACGCTGAAGTTGACCTGCCGGCGCTGCGGCAGCTGGAGCGCAAACGGGCGCAGGGGCAGCTGCAGATTACGGGGCACCCCGATGTCCGGCGGAGTCTGGTTCAAGCCCGGGATGCGGGTGCCAGCACCTATGCCAGGTGAATCAGCCGCGAGGACAAATACGCCTTTTTCCGCGTCCGGGAACGACGCTTCCCCCAGCAAGTCTGCAGACCCGGCCGGCAGCTCGACCAGATTATGGGAGTGGTCCCACTTCACGAAGCGGCGGAGCGGGCTCTTGATCTTCCGCAGGATATTGTTCCGGGCCACCAGCTGCATATTTTCAGGCATATTCAATACTCCGCCGGGATTGAACGAGGTGTTGTGGTAGAAAAACGAGGCCGTATAGGTGCCATTCCACAAATCCGCGGTCTTGAAGGCACTGGAGCGTTCCCCGAATTCATCGCCGAGATGGACGATCAGATTCTCGAACACGAATGACGGCCCGGTCATGCTGCCCTGCACGCTGATCCCCATGAAGCAGTGCTCAAAATAGTTGCGGAAGCAGCGCACGTTCTGCTGTCCGCCGTCCAGCTCAATTGCGTCGTCATTGGCGAAAGCGATATAGTTCCCGTAGACATCCGCATCACGGTTGAGGCCGCCATCCAAGTCAAAATTGCCGCTTCCGGCAATGCCGTCATTCCACCAGCGCCAGCTGCTGCCGCAGATATCGTTATAGCGGATCACCGTCGATTCAGGTTTCCAGGCTGCGATGCCCTGGGGGCCGTCAGGATGACCATATCGCCAGGCATTGGCACTCAGGGCCGGATCATAGATATAACAACGCTCGATCACCTGCCCGCAGCCGCGGTCGATGTTGATGCCGTTCTTGTTCCACAGCGTCCCACCCTGGGCATTGCGCATCCGCCCGGAACCACGGTCAAGCTGCCAGTTTGCAGCATCGCACCATTCGGAAATCTCGCAGTTCTGCACCCGGACATAACGGCAGTTCTGCAATTTGATTCCAGAGTTATTGCCGCCCCGGAGAACCAGGTTTCTGACCACCACATACTCGGCACCGTCCAGCAGCAGCGCCTCACTCCTGCCTTCGCCGGAAATAACCGTTCCCGGAGCTGCGGTATAGCAGATATATCCGTCCGGGCTGCCTTTGTCGCTGATGGTCACGCCGTCTGCGGCCTCAGCCGGGGAAATGATTATTTCCCGGGCAATAGGCACCTCTTCCGCCCAGGTTCGGAAGCTTCCACTGACCGGCTCTATGCGGGAGCCCTCAACCCGCACCTCATACTCGGTATTTTCCCGCAAATCCACGATGCTGCTGCGGTAGCAGGCATTATAATTTCGGTCAAAGACCGGCTCAAAAGCCGGCAGCCATGCCTCGCTGCCCTTTTCCCGGTAGGAAATCTGACAGGAGCGCAGCTGCGCAGTGTAGAAATAAACTCCGCAGCTCTCAAACGTGGGACGGAATTCCAGCTCTGCTGCCAGAACTGCAGTTGCAAACAACAGCATAAAAACGACATTCAGACGCATAATGTTCTCCAAGTCTATTCACCTGTCCATAATATTCCAGCCCGAAAAATATGCCGCTGCTTCTGCTCATCCGAGCAGTTTCTGGATGACCAGAATCAGCATGAATCCTGAGAGCAGTGAGAAAGTCGCCTGCTTTTCGTATCCGTGTGCATGAGTTTCGGGAATCATTTCATCGCTGATCACATACAGCATGGTTCCACCGGCAAATGCCAGCAGGAACGGCAGCAGCGCGGAGGTCATATTGACCAGATAATAGCCCATAAACGTGCCGATCATGCTGATTACTCCGATACCCAGGGAAATCAGCATGGCCCGGAAACGGGTGACCCCGATGGCCAGCAGCGGTGCCACCACCACCATCGCCTCCGGGATGTTCTGCAGGGAAATGCTCCCGGCCACGGTCAGCACATCATTCATATTCTCGGTGCCGAAGCTGACTCCGGCCGCCAGGCCTTCCGGCAGCTTATGAATGGCAATGGCGGACACAAACAGCAAGACCTTGCTGACGCCGGCATTATGAGCGTGGCTCTCCTTGTCTATGCCAGCCAGAAGATGCAGGTGCGGGGTCACCTTGTCCAGCATGCTGATCATCAATGCACCAGCCAGCACCCCCAGGACCGTCAGCAGCAGCGAAAAGCGCCCGGCACTGTTTGCCGCCGGCACAATCAGGCCCAATATCGCGGCTCCCAGCATCACTCCTGCAGCTCCACCCAGAAGCAAATCGTTGTATTTATGCGGAATATTCTTGAAAGCAAAGCCGATTATCGTGCCAATCAAGGTCGAAGCAGCAATAATCAGCCCAGTGAGCAAAACATTCATGCGGTCCTTCTCCAGGCGCAAAACCTATTCTCGCAACCCAGCCTGAAAAGCCGGACCGCAAAAAAATCACTCC
Organism: Lentisphaerota bacterium; assembly: GCA_012800565.1. Classification (GTDB taxonomy): domain Bacteria; phylum Verrucomicrobiota; class Lentisphaeria; order Oligosphaerales; family Oligosphaeraceae; genus JAAZIZ01. The sequence goes on along the minus strand of JAAZIZ010000401.1, from coordinate 221 downwards.
GGAATATAGATGTCACAGCCATAAGATATCGTGATTCCGTAAATAGACAAATCGCACCGCGGCACAGAGGTTAACCGGGAGGGGCTTCATACTTAGAGGATGTCCAAAAAGGTTTTCGGGCGCATTTTATCCACAGATAACGCAGCTAAGCGCAGATTGTCGAAATTAAGAATCACTATGATTTTACAGGAATTCCTCAAGAAAAAAGAAAGATTTCACAG
>JAAZIZ010000400.1 GCA_012800565.1 Lentisphaerota bacterium | reverse complement strand
GATTTTCTCGCCAAAGCTCTCCACACCATACAGCGCGGCGCATTCCGGGCATTCGCACGCTCGAAAGCCGTCACTCTGGGCCAGCTGCACAATCTCGTAGCCTTGGTCCAGATGCGTCAGAACCTCCTGGTAGATCATCTCCCGCACCTGCGGATGAGAGAAGCAATATTGCGGATAGTTGGGATTCCCCACCCGTTTGCCTTTGAGTAAGGCAAAATACTCCGGGTTGGTGGCAAAATATTTGTCTGGCGGAATAGCCCGGTTATGTGAATGTCCGCCGTAGGAGCCGTACCAAGGTGAAGGCAGGAAATTATTGGCCAGGTCGTAGTTGATATCCTTGCCTCGGCTGATACAATATTGGATTTGTGGAATTCGCTCATAGCGGTAATCTTCAGGAATACTGATACTGGAGCGCTTAGGCACCGAGTCGGCCAATGAGGCACCGCCCATAAACAGTGCCCCGGCAAACTTCTCCAGGAAAGTCAGCGTGCTTTTGTAAGACCCCAGGACACAGTAATTATGACGGGATGAATCAGGGTAGACTTCGCCCCGCCAATCATCGCCGAACAAAAACACATCTTTTCCTTTTACCACGATATTATGTTCCCAGCGCTGGTAGCTGCTCTTGCCCAGCCCGGCCACCGTCAAGGCCCGGCAGGCACCGATATACAGCGCCGGCTGACCGGCCGTCAAGTCTTTCTCCTGACGTACCGGCAAGGCGACAGCGGTACTGCACAACAACGCCTGTGAGAGCAGCTCCGCAGCCTGGCGGTTATATAAATTCAGATGCTGATTGCCGACATCATCAGGATAGACGATCTGGTACTCGGATTTCCCTTCGGCGATAATCGATAAATCTGCGGCCACAACTATACCGCTGCCCAACAATAACCATAACAGCACCAGAAAAGAACGTTTCACGACTACTCCTTGGATTAGCAGTAATTGCTTCGTAATTACAGGATATTTTGCGTTGAGAATATAACTCGCTTCGCCTGAAATAACAAACCAAGGAGAGGAATTTCCCCTTTTTCTCTCTTTGTCGACTCGCCGGGTGCCGGTCCATACCATCTTTTCAGGCCTCAGCTGTTCCGGTCCAGTTTGGCCATAATGCGTTCGCAGGTCTCCTGCACCGGGCATTGATGCACATAGAGATACAGCAATTCCCGCTCCACGATGGCTAAAGCCGACCGTATACCTGTAAAATCGAATTGCGGCCGGACAGTTGTTGTCTGTCCAGCCGCATCAATATTCATCATCCTTTGGCAGACTGCCGCTGCAGTACTCCCCCAAAGTTATTTCCGGCCCAGGTGGACTGCTTTCCAGATTCCGCCGGCACCAGCAGTATCCCGGACTCTGACCACCACGGTCTGGCGCTTGCTCTGCCAGTCAATTTGGTCGGTAATGGGAATCTCAAAGGGCAGTATCCAGTCGTCAGGATTCTTGTAGATATGCTCGCCGGCTAATTTGCCGTTGACATAGACCCAGGCCGATTCATCCACTGCCCCGAAGCGCAGAAAGATTTCCTTTCCTTTCCAGCTCTCGGGAATCTGGAGGGCCGTGGCATAGAAAGCAATGCCATCGTAATTTTCAAGCACAGCCTTGATCTCAGCCTTGGTCTCTTCCGGGACATTCTCCGGCATTTGACTCTCCCAGCAACGGTCGGTGCGCAGACGCATGGGCCAATCCTTGCGAATCGCAGACCAGGATTTCGCGGGCCAGTTCTCGGTCTCCAGCAACCCCTTGTCCTCAGGGTCCATCTTGAATTGCCAGTACAGCGGTGTCGGTTCTATCTCCTGATAATCACGCATATCCCAGGCCAGCATCACGTTGGCCACGTCGCCGAAATCGCGCTCGCGGTACATCAGGGAGGTCCAGGAGAACTGCAGGTCATCGCGGTGCTTGATGCGGAAATTCAGCAGGTCACGTCCGCGCGGCAGACGATCTCCATCTTTTGCCGTGAGGGCCAGGAACATCAGCCGCGCGTGCTGATTGGCCAGCTGCAAAGCCTCCAGACGCTGCAGCTGCCGGGCCGTCAAGGCGCTCTTGTCAGCCTGGGCAAGGATGGCGTCCGTCTTATCGAAATCTTCGAGCAAATAATATTTGTCGATATCCCACATCAGTCCGCGCCGGAAGTTCCCGTAGCGTCCGCGTTCGCGGATGGCGGCTATATTGGGGATGACTCGTTTGTAATAGACGTTGTTGCGCCAATAGCGCCAGTAGGCTTTTGCCTGCGGTGCGGCTGCGCCCCAGGCGCTGCAGTACTCATCCTCAAGTTGTTCGAAAGTCATCTCCGGGCGGGTATGCAGCCTGGCCACCACATAATCTGCCAGACCGGTCGCGGGCCAGTAGTGGTGCAGGGTGTCATAGTCCGTGCCCATAATCCCATATTTCATGCCGACCTGAAAATATTCGTAGAGCTGTTCTTCGAAGCCCATGGGCAGGCCGGTATTGAGATGGAAAGAGTTGGGGCGGTAGAAAATCTGCTTCACTCCGGCTTTCTGCCAAGCCTCGTACTGCTGTGCCACTTCCTCAGGCGAGCCGCTGGGTACAAAACCGATAATCACCCGGTCCATCACCTTCTCCCGGCGGGGCGGTGCACTGTAGCAGGAATAAGCGTACATACTCACCAGGACCTCGGGGTCATGTTTGGATGCCTCGCGCAGGACGCTGTTGGCAAACCAGACATAGCGGTCGGTCAGGTGATGGTCAAATTCTTCCCCTGGGGTGGGGACATCCAGAGCCAGACACTCTGGGCAGCGGCAGTAGCCACCACTGTCATTTTCGCAGACGTTGATGACTTTCGCCCGGGGATTGCCTTTCAGCCAATTCTCAACAATCTGCTTGGTCACGGCCGGATTGCTGACGCAGAGTTTGCAGCGGTCAGGAGCGTGCTCGGGACGCCGGACACCGTCGTTCTGCATGGCAAAATACTCCGGATGTTCCTTGCCGTAGAGCTTCCACCAGTTGGTAAAAGCGTGCCCATAGCCAAAATAGAAGCTGTTGCCCATCTTATGCCGCTTGAGCCAGGCAAAAGCATCCGAGGCCTTGCTCTCCAGCTCGGCTTCACTCCACAGCAGTGGAGCAGGATAATTGTTCATAGTTTTCTGATATTCAGTCCAGCGCGGCATGCCGCAACGCAGGAACCGTTGCTTCAGCTGGCCGGGGTTCCAGCTGTAGAACCCTTCTTTCAGCTCCGGCATGCTCTCCTGAGTCAGGACGATACCTTCATCGCCGGGTGAAATCCAGCGTATCCCCAGCTGCTTGTCCAGAAAATCATAGACGGCGAACAAGGTACCGGTCCGACAGCCCCGGCTGGACAGGGAACGTTGGTCTATGGTCTTTTTCTTCTGGTAGGTGGCAGGGAGGCTGTCTTCACCCCAGAACCAGGTGCCGTCCTTGGCGATCAGGTAGAAAGCCTCCTCTGGCACCGGGGGACGCTGCAGAGGTGAATTTGCTGGTTCTGTACCGACATAAAAATTGTATTTCTGTTCCGCTGCACTGGCCGTGATGGCAACCTGGTTTGGGTCCAGCAGCAACTTGAGATGAACAGCCAATTCCTGGGCTGCCACCTTGCTGATTGCCCCCGCCGTTTCCGGACAAACGATGTTGACTTTCTCGCCTACCAGCACCTGTCCCTGCGCCAGAATCACCAGGAACAATGCTGCCCAAAAAATCTTGCTGCCCTGCATTGGCATTTTTCTCCTACGTTGTACTATGGTTGCGCCGAGCCTCTATGTGTAAGGCTGCTGGCCGAAATATACCCCGCCTGCGGCATAAGGCTGCTGGGGGACTCAGTGCGAATAATATAACTTGCCGGTCCGCGAATAACAACCCAGGTGAAATTCCGCGCCTCAGGATAATTTTTGCAGCAGTGCAATGACCTCATCATCACTCATCGGGCGGGGATTGGAACGCATACTGCCGCTGCGGCAATTCTTGACTACATAATCAAACACTGCGGGCGTCAGTCCTGCGGCCCGGAAATTCCCCGGGACCTGCAGCTGTTCTGTCAGCGCCTGCACTTTTTCCAACAGCGCTTCTGCTCCTGAGCATGACATGGACTCTGCCAATGCCTGCAAGGCAGGACGGCAGGACGGCAGATTCCAAGCCAGGATATGGGGCAGCAAAACAGCGCAAGTGTATCCATGCGCCAGCTGCAGGATATGGCCCAGCGGATGCGCCAGCCCATGCACTGCCCCCAAGCTGCTTTGGGAAAACGCCAGCGCTCCCAGCATACTGCCTTCTGCCACCCGCGTCCGGGCCTCACGATTCGTGCCATCTTCCCAGGCCAGCGGCAGCCACCGCATCAGCAGTGCAACCGCCCGCCCGGCCAGGCCGCGGCTGTACTCACTCGCCCCCAGGGAAATATAAGATTCCAGCGCCTGGGTCAAGGCATCCAGGCCGCTGTCAGCAGTGATGCGCCGGGGCAGAGAGAAAGTGAAATCGGGGTCACAGACCGCCACCTTGGGCACCATCAGCCCTGAGCGCAAAGAACGTTTCTGACCGCCGACTGCATCAGTCAAGACTGCATTGGGGGTTATTTCAGCACCTGTGCCGGCAGTGGTGGGCAAGGCCAGCAGAGGCATTATTTTTTCCGGTGCGGGGATGGAGCCGGCAAAATACTCCGCTACACTGCCTGAGCCCTGTGACAGCCAGGCCGCGGCTTTGCCAGTATCCAGTACACTTCCTCCGCCCAGGCAGAGCACGGCGTTGGCAGAAGCTTCACGCAACGCAACGATGCACTCCTCGACTTCAGCCAGAGGCGGATCAGAGCTGATACCGCATTTATAACCCACCACCCGGGTACCCAAGCTGTCCAGCAACTCTTGTCCCGGAGAGCTTGTCAGAGCGCTCTTGGAGGCCAGCAGGAACAGCCGGACTTCCTGGCCGGCGAGAAGCCGATCGACTTCAGCAGCTGCCTGCCGGCGGCTGCCGCAGCCAAAATGCAGCACTTGGGGAAAATTTACCACATAAGTGTCTTTCAGCATAGCCAATACCTTTCTTCCGCCGGAAGCACTCCTGGTGCAGAACCGGGCGATTGCTTACGGCCGGAAACGATAACAGCCACTAGTCCATTCATCCAGAGTGATGCGGGTCAGTTCCTGGGCTCCGAGTGCGGCAAAGCGTTCCCTGACCGTACAATACTGCTCACTGAGGATGCCTGACAAGAGCAGGAAAGAACCATCGGCATGGGGAGCCAGGAAACGCATGATGCGCTCCGCATTCTCCAGCAGCACACTGGCCAGGATATTGGCGGCGACCACCCGGCAAGGCTGCGGCGGAGTGAAATCCTTTATTTCTGCGACCTGCACGGACACGGTCTTGAGGCCGGCTTTGCTTAAATTCTCCCGGGTAGTCTCGACTGCCTGCGGATCATAATCGAAAGCATAGACGGGCGCATAGCCGAGTATGCCTGCACCCATGCTCAAGATACCGGACCCGCAGCCGGCGTCCAGGAATGACAGTCCGCCGCCCTGCTCCGCCTCAATGTCGTCGAGAAATTTCAGGCAGGCCCGGGTGGTTCCGTGATAGCCGGTGCCGAAGCACATCCCGGGGTCCAGGGTCAGCACCTTCTCACCTGCAAGCGGATTGTACTGTTCCCAGCTCGGTTTCACCACCAGACGGGGCGAGGCCTTGAAGGTATGAAAGTGCTTTTTCCAGCTCTCCGACCAGTCTTCCTCTTGCAAAGACCGGCAGGAGATGCTGCGCAGTGGAGCACTAAGAAGCGGCTGCCACTCCGGCTGCAACGCCTGCAATTGAGTCAGCAATGCCTTGGCCTGGCGTCCGCCAGGGACAAAAATATATGTGGTCGCCAGGCCGGTCTCCCGGCTGAGATATGCTGAACTGGACAGTTCCTCCGCCGTGATCAGCTCTTCCAGGATGGCGGCATCATCGGCAGCACTGATGATTTCCACTACAGGCAGTTTTTTGGCCTTTCGCATCGTGTGGTCCTCTCCGGCACTCAGTTGCGTCCAAACGGTGAGAGCTCACGCAGGGCTTTGACAATACCCGGCATGACTGCGAGAATCAGGTCAACATCCCGATCGGTGTTATAACGTGAGAAGCTGAAACGAATGGAACCATGCAGCGCCTGGTAGTCCAGTCCCATGGCCCGCAGAACGTGCGATGGCTCCAGCGAACCGGTAGTGCAGGCTGAGCCCGAGGAAGCGCAAATCTTTCCGGCTTGGTAGAGATGCAAAAGAATTGCCTCGCCTTCAATATATTTGAAACAGACATTCAAGGTATTGGGCAGACGATGCTGTAAATCACCATTGACCAGCACGTCAGGACAACTGGCCAGCAGCCCTGCCTGCAGACGGTCGCGCAACGCCGCCAGCTGGACGGCCTCAGTGGCTAAATGCTGCTGCGCCAGTTCCGCCGCCTTGCCCAAGGCGGCAATACCGGCGACATTCTCTGTGCCGGCTCTCTGGCCATGTTCCTGGTGCCCGCCGGCCAGAAAGGGCTCAAAGGGTACGGAACGCCGGCGGTACAGCGCCCCGACACCTTTCGGGGCATGGAGCTTGTGACCACTCAAAGAGAGGAAATCGATCGCACTGCTGGATAAATCAATGGGAATCTTGCCTACCGCCTGCACGGCGTCAGTGTGAAACAACGCCCCCTTGGCATGCGCCAGTTCCGCCAACTCCAGAACCGGATAGATATTGCCGATTTCGTTATTGGCCAACATCACTGTAACCAAGGCAGTGTCGGAACTGATCAGGGCCCGGGCTTCGTCCAGATCAATGCGTCCCTGACCATCGACCCCCAGATAGTCGACATGAATGCCCTGCTTCTGCAGTTTGTGACAGACATTCAAGACCGCCGGATGCTCGACCACAGTGGTCAGAATCTTGCGCCGGCCAGCCTGGGTGGCCAGCGCACTCATGATTGCGGTGCTGTCCGACTCGCTGCCGCAGCTGGTGAAGATAATCTCTTCCGGTGTGGCACCAAGCAGTGCGGCCAGAGAAGCACGCGCCTGGTCGATGACTTTCGCCGCTACTCCGCTGAACGGATACACACTGGAAGGATTCCCGTAGTACTCGGTCAGGAAAGGCTGCATGGCGGCAAACACTTCCGGTGCCACGCAGGTGGTTGCGTTATTATCAACGTAAACGATTTCGTTTGTCATATGTTGCTTGCTGTTGGTGGCCAGATTCTGCCCCATCAGCCCTTTACCTCTTCCACTGTCAGCGCAGTGGAGACCCGCTCGCGCAGTTTGGCTTCGACCCAGTGTTTCAAGGTCTGGGTAGCGGAGGGACAGCCAGCGCAACGTCCCCGCAGGCGGACATAGACCGTGTTGCCGTCGATATCGACCAGCTCGGCATCGCCGCCGTCATTCATCAGCCCCGGACGGATCACTTCATCGAAAGTCTCCTGCACCAGTCGCATCTTCTGCAGGTTGGTCAGCGGTACACCTGCGGCCGGGCGTTCGGTTGCAGGCGGTGCGGCTGCCGCAGCCTTGCCGTTAAGCTTGTCCAGGATGGCCTGGATTTCGCCCTTGCAGCCGCCACAGGCGCCACCGGCCTTGCAGTAATGCGTAATCTGCTCTACCGTGGTCAGATGATTATGCAGCGCCACTTCTTTGATTTTGCGCTCGCTGATGGAAAAACACTGGCAGACAATGCGGTCCTCTCCCGCCTGGTCATTCTCGCTACCAGGCAAATTCAATTCCGGGTATTTTTTCCGGATGTCGTGCATTGCAGCCTGAAAAGCCTCCATGCCCATAACCGAGCAATGCATCTTCTCTTCCGGCAGCTCTCCCAGATAATGAGCGATATCCTGGTTGGTCAGGGCCGCTGCTTCCACCAGACTCTTGCCGCGCAGCATCTCGGTCAGGGCCGAAGCTGAAGCGATGGCTGAAGCGCAGCCGAAAGTCTGGAAACCGACCTGCTCAATATGCTGTTTGTCGGCAGAGAGCTTGATATACAGTTTCATGGCATCGCCGCAAACGATGTTACCGACTTCACCTACACCATCGGCGGCAACAATCTCCCCAACATTGCGGGGATTCAGGAAATGGTCCATTACTTTTTCGGAATAATTCCACATCTGAACCGCATCCCTTTCCTTATTTCCGGAATAAAAAAAGCCGCATAAGCAGAACTTGATGCGGCTTCATGACAAATTAGTGCGTGCCGGCAGAAGCCGGACCCTGCCTGAAGATTACTCTGCAGGCTTGGTCTTGGGAAGCCCCCAGGCTCTGTCACCGTCACGGTAACGACCTTCTTTCTTCAGCTGGTCGATCCGCTCAAAACGCTTCAGGACATTGCGTTTTTCGCTGACCGCACCTTTGGTCTTCAAACTGGGATGAACTGACATTATTCTATCCTCCTTGGCAGAACTGGAAAAAATGTTTGCGGCAATCCTTATACTATAACGCCATAACCCGTCTAATGCAACTGCGGAGACGCCCTTTGCGGATTTTTCGCAGGAAAATTATTTTCTGACTGGCAAAACCTCTGCCGTGGGTGATATTATTCGCGACAGCTTTACTTCTCGTCAGTCAGATTATCATTCACCTTGAGTCACCCCCCCCCGATGTCCAGCACATATCTTCTTGACACCAATGTATTTTTGTTTGATCCCCTGGCTCTGAACAACTTTTCCGACTGTGATGTTGTTCTGCCCCTGGAGGTCATTGAGGAAATTGACAGGTTCAAGCGCGAACCCAGCGAGACCGGGCGTAACGCCCGCGCTACGGCTCAGACTTTCGACGAGTTGCGTCAGAGAGGCTCTCTGCGCACCGGTATCAACCTGGATAACAACTGTCGCTTGCGCATCGCTGCCGAACACTATGACTTCCATACATCGCAACATCACAATGCCGCCGAGGCGCTCCTGCAGCTGGCATTGCAAATCCAGGCGGAGTGTCCGGCCCAGGCACCGGTCATCATCAGCAAGAATGTCAATTTGCGAGTCAAAGCCGACGCCTTGGGCTTGGCGGCCCAGGATTATAAGCCCCTGGATACTGTTGATGCGGCTGATATCACCGGCTGGCACCGGCGCGAACTGTCCCTGCCGGAAATCACTCGCCTGCAGGAAGGCGGCGGGCTGGATTTCCGTCAGGAGCACCTCCATCCTAATGAATTCGTCTTCGCCCAGGAAATCGGGCAACCTAAAAATGCCGTCTGTGCACGCATGGACTGGGCTGGCGAAGAATTGCTGCCGATCCTGGATACCACCCGGGTCATCTGCGGCATCCGCAGCCTGAACGTTGAGCAGACTTTCACCATCAATGCGCTGCTCGATCCTCAAATCAGCCTGGTCACCCTGAGCGGAAAAGCCGGCACCGGAAAAACCCTGCTGGCTATCGCAGCCGGACTACAGCAGATTTTTGCTGACGGGCGCTACCAGCGCCTGCTGGTCTTCCGGCCGACTCTGCCGGTCAGCCGCGACCTCGGGTACCTGCCCGGAGAACTGTCCGACAAGATGCGGCCCTGGATGCAGCCGGTCTTTGATGCCCTGGAATTCATCCGTTGCCAGGATCGCAAGAGCCCCGCCCGGGTGTTGCCCCATGATGTGCTCGGATGCCCGGAAATCAGTGTCGAGCCGCTGACCTATATCCGTGGCCGCAGTATCCCGAATCAATTCATTATCATTGATGAAGCACAGAATCTCACTCCCCTGGAAGTGAAGACTGTGATCACTCGTGTGGGAGCTGGCAGCAAGATTGTCCTGACTGGCGATCCGGAGCAAATCGACAATCCGTACCTGGATGTCCGCTCCAACGGCCTGACCTGTCTGGTCAAACGCTTCCTGCCCAGCCCGCTGTCTGCTCACGTCACCCTGATCAAGGGCGAACGCAGCGAACTGGCGGAAACTGCCGCCACTTTATTGTAAAAACTCATCACCGTCTCACTGAAGCAAAAAAAGGAGCAAGCATGAAGATTCTGGCGAAAAAGTACATCTGGAACATCACTCCTGAAGTCCCGCGGGCCGGAGAAGGCAGCGCAGTACTCCTGCAGGACGGACGTATTTTCCTGGTCTATTCACGCTTCCTCGGAGGCGGTGCTGACCATTCCAAAGCCGAACTCCTGGGAGGAATATTATCCCTGCAGGACGGCAGTCTCAGTGAACAGCGGATACTGTTTGCCGCTCCTGAGGCTCTGAACCAAATGAGTGTCAGCCTGGAGCGCCTCCAGGATTCTTCCCTGGGCATGGTCTTCATCCGCAAACTGACCCCGAATACGGACCAGATTTTCTTTTCCCGCAGCACTGACGAAGGTCAGACTTGGAGCGAGCCGGTCCATTGCAGTCAATGCTG
>JAAZIZ010000399.1 GCA_012800565.1 Lentisphaerota bacterium | reverse complement strand
TTCAGCTGCTGTGACAGCAGGGCCAAAGTTTCGGAGAAATGTTCTTCCAGGCCATGGAGGAAGAAGTTCAAGGTACAGGAACGTTTTTCATCGCGGGGATTGCTGCTGGCCTGCAGTTCGAGGGTGAGCTCTGCGGCATTCTCAGCCATTCTGGCTCCGAGCAAATCGTAAGTCAATCCCTGGCATCCCAGGTGCGGGAACAGGGCAGTGAAGATGGGGAGGCAGGGTCGTAGATGTACCGGCAGTTCCGACAAATCGAAAGCCAGGGACAGATACGCTACGCCATTGCTGCAGACATCGCCGCGCAGCAGCGGCAGGCGGTTGGGGCGGATATGTTCCGACAACGGCAGGCTGTACGGCTCAGACGGCAGATCAGCAGTGTTGAGGCGGGGCAGAGTTGCGATGGCCTTGGGAGAATCCGGCTGCTGCTGGTAGTGCGCCAGTATTTTGTTTTCCCGTTTCAGTTCAGTCAGCTGCTGTGCGCTTAAGGAGTCTCGGTAGGCAGAGAGTTCTTCTTTCTTCTGCTGTTCCTGGCGAGTAAGCAAATCCGGGTCCGGGAACAGGTTCAGCCGCAGCCGGTGGGGATTTTGCAGCAAGTGCCGGCGGATCAGGTGCGGTACCAGGTCCGGCTCAGTGGTCAGCGCTTGACCCAGCCTGGCCAGTTCTTGTTCCGGATAAATAAAGGCTACGGGATCGGCATTGGCGAACCAGGCGGTGAAGACTGTCTCCATAATATCAAGGCAGAAATCTTTGCCGATTTCCCGATAGCCGAGCAGCATCTGGCGGTATGCTCCCTGGAGCATGGACTGACTCAGCCCCTGCTCACAGATTTCCTCCAGGCTGCCCAGTACCAGTTTTTCCAGCTGGTCCTGGTTATCCGGGCGGCAGCCTCGCATGGCCAGCAAAAACATGGTCTGGGGGCATTCGTCCACGAATCCGGCGCTGGAGATTGCGCTGCAGAGTCCGGATTCCATAATAGCTTTTTGCAGTGGTGCGCCGTGATGTCCGAACAGCAGCAGTTCGAGCAATTCCATTTGCAGATGCAAGTTCAGGTCATGCTGGTTGCCGATGGCCCAAGCCAGCGCCAGGGCACCATCATTGTCGCTGTTTTTGTCAGCTGTAGGCACAAAGGGTACGTTGCGGGTGCGGGGAGTTTTCCAGTTTTTGGGAAAGGGAGCTGGTTTGGGTGGCGGTATAGGGGTGTGGTCAGGCAACGTGTTTAGATTGCGGCTCAGGAAAGCAAGTTTGTCGCTGGTGGGGATGTTGCCGAAACAGAGGACCCTGGCCTGCTCGGGGCGATAATGCTGACGATAGAAGTCCAGGAACTGTTCGTAAGTGAGCTTGCTTATATCCTGAGGCGAACCTCCGGTGTCGCAGGCCAGCGGTGTATCCGGGAACAGGTGCCGGTAGACCATACTGTCGAGGGTGCCATCCAGGCTTTGATAGTAACCGCTCATTTCATTGTAGACGATACCATTGCAGAACAGTTCCCGGGTGCGTCCCTTGAACTCATAATGCCAGCCTTCCTGCTGGAAAGCTTGTTTGCTCAGAAGAGGATGAAATACCGCATCCCAATATACGGTGGCCAGATTGAAAAAATCCTGCCACTGGCAGCTGGCGATGGGATAGACTGTCCGGTTCTTGTAGGTCATGGCGTTGATGAAAGTCGCCTGACTGCTTTTGGCCATGTCGATAAACGGGTCTTTCACCGGAAATTTTTCCGAACCGCAGAGGACAGTATGCTCAATGATATGAGCCACGCCGGTGTTGTCGTGGGGCAGGGTGGGGAATGCCAGAGCGAACAGATTTTCGCGGTCAGCGTTTTCCAGGGACAGCACCTGCAGTCCACTGCGATGGCGGAAGAGCAAGGCGCGGGTGTCCAGGGCCGGCAGCATGCTCTGACGGATCAGTTGAAAATCTGACGGGTACATAGGGTTGATCATCCTGATGTGGCTCAGTTGACTCAGCCGCAGAAAAGGGTCACGGGGCAGTGGGCAATCTGGTCTGCAGGGTCAGCAGACCAGCAAAAAAAAACCGACAACGTGCACACGCTGTCGGTTGGTCAGGTTCATGCGAACCGGATTCAGGCCTTGGCTTCTTCCTTGACTTCTTCTTCCTTGGCTTCTTCCGTATTCGCTTCAGGTGCTGATTCTGGAGTGGTTGCGGCATCTGCGCTGTCTGCAACGGGGGCAATTTTGGCTCGGCTGGCAACCATGCTGTCGGGTTCGACAAATTCCAGAATAGCCATCTCTGCAGCGTCACCGATTCTGGGTCCGAGCTTCATAATCCGGGTATAGCCGCCGTTGCGCTTCATATATTGCGGGGCGAGTTCATCGAACAGCGTACGGACCACATCGACCTGATGCAGTTTGGCAATTGCCTGCCTGCGGGCATGCAGGGTGCCGGTCTTGCCCAGAGTCATCATCTGGTCAGCAAGAACCCGCAGCTGTTTGGCCTTGACCAGAGTGGTAGTGATGCGTTTGTGCTTGATCAAGCTGCACACGGCATTGGCCAGCAGTGAACGCACATGAGCTGAAGACCGGCCAATCTTAAAAGTAAATTTACGATGTCTCATCAGTATTATTCCTCGTTATTTTGCAGTCGCAGGGCTTTCTGCCTGGTCAGCTCTTCTTTGATTGAATCCTTAAGCACCATTTCCAAGCTCAAGCCAAGGCCTTTCAGCTTGTCCTTGATTTCCGCCAAGGACTT
>JAAZIZ010000034.1 GCA_012800565.1 Lentisphaerota bacterium | reverse complement strand
TGCTGTTTTATTTCCGTATTTATGCGCTGGATCGCAATTTCTATCCCACTACCACTATCTTATCATTGGGAGCTTTACTGGGGTGGTCCGCTACTGCGGCCGCATTGGTCGAGGGCAAAAACGGCAAAATGCATCTTGTGTATGTGTTCCTGCCCTATCTGGCCATCGCTGCCGATCTGCTGAATTCTCCCATGAAGAATCTCGCCTACTTCCTGTCGCAATACTTTATCATTTTTACCAGCGCCGCAATTTTGCTGCAGGTTCATTGTCTGTTACCGGCGAAGCGCAATCAGTCACTGCCCTATCGTGTCTTCCAATATGGTTTCGAGATCATCGTCCATACCTTGGCTCTCCTCTGTTTTCTGATGCTCATCAATGTCTTATGCGGGAATATCTCGTTCGACTACGATGCCATTATTGCCGTCTGCCAGACGAATTTCAGCGAAGCGGCCGGATATTTTCGCAGATTGCAGCATCGCTATCTGCTTATTCTTGCCGCCGGCATCGGCTTCGCGCTGCTCTGCACCTCGTTTGTCTGCAGTACCGCCCGGGCTGATGTCAATATCACTCCCAATGTTCTTGCCCGGAGGATCGGCATCGGGCTGTTCGGCATACTGCTTTTCAGCGCCATTCTGGTGCTGGGACAAAGCAGAATCTATTCGTCCAATCTGCTGAAGCTCCTGAGTGCTCCGGCAGCATATTTTTACGAAAACTGGAAATTCAAGGCCGTGCGCACTGACTATGAGCATTTCATCCAGGAAAAACTGCAGGGCGAACCAAAATCCGGGACTGACGGCATATTCGTGCTTATGATTGGCGAGTCCTTGAACAAGCATTATATGGAAATTTACGGGTACACTGAACAGCCTACCACGCCCTTGCAGAAGAAATTGCAGGAGACTGGCTCAATTATTGTATTTGAACATGCCTATTCGCCTTATGCCCAGACGATTCGCTGTCTGGCATATATGCTCACCGATCAGAATCAGTATGATAACAAGCACCTGCCCCTGCGCAATGCCGTGTCGCTGTTCGATATCGCCAAATACAATGGCTTCCACACCCGCTGGTTTTCGGCTCAGGGAGCGGCAGTGCTGATGGATTCACCGACCGCAGTGATTACCCATTCGGCAGATGATATTTTCAATCTCCCGGAAGTCCGGGCAACCCTGGACCATGCGCCAACCGACTGGGACCTGCTGCAATTCCTGCCTGACCAGTTGCATGCCCGCGAATTGATTGTGATTCAGCTGCTGGGCAGTCATTACCCCTACGAGAAATGCTATCCGCCGGGATATCTGCAGGACAGCACGATGTCCAGCTATGAGAAAAGCATCCATTACAACGACATGGTGGTTCAGCAGATCACCAGTTATTTCCGCGACCGGGGAGCAGCGGTGGTCTGCTATCTTTCCGACCACTCGGAAGATGTCGCCTCCGGCATTGGCCATGACCCGCGCCCAGGCGTGTTTAATCAGCTGATGACGGAAATTCCTTTATGGCTTTACATCGCCCCGGAATTCCTGAACCGGGAAACCAACGCTCACCTCGCCGCAAACATCCAACGCCTGCGCAGCCGGGTCTTGACCACCGATCTGCTGTTTGACTTTTTTCTGGGGCTGATGCAGATTGACAGCTCCTTCACTGCGGCAAAAAACAATATCCTGGATGACAGCTATTTCTTGCACAAAGATAATGCCTATACCTTGGGCGGGACATACCGCCTTAAAATCGATTGAATTTTACCTGCCGCAAATCAGGGAAAGGCTTGCACAATGAAAAAAAGATGGCCATTGGTGATTGCCAGACAAATGCTCTGTATCGCCCAGAGACCGGAATTTATTGACACGGAAATTGAAATCCTGCGCAATTATCCGGAAGCCTGGGATGAAGTCTGGTTCAGTACGCCATTGGGGTTTCCCACTCTGGAGGAGCACCGCAAAACTGCTGAACTTCTCGCCAAGCTGGCGGAGCCATTCCGCCGGCTTGACATTGGCGTGGCATTATCTCTGGCCAATGAGATCGGACACGGTACGGAACTGCAGGGCCCTACCAACGGGGTGACCTGGGAACAAAAATTTACCGCCCATGATGGTGAGGTCTTAGAGGGCAGAAACTGTCCGCGGACACCTGAATTTCTCGAATATCTGCGGGAGATGATCCGGATATATATGCAAATACTGCATCCGGACGCAATCTGGCTCAATGATGATGCCAGAATTTGGCATGACGGGAAACCGGCCTGTTTCTGTCCGCAATGCCTGGAAGAATTCGGACGCTTGGTCGGAAAATACCGTACGCTGCCGGAATTGAGCACCCTGCTCAATAAGCGCGACGGAAAAGAAAATCCGTTCCGTCAGCAATGGCTGGATTTCGCCGCCGGCTCGCTGGGAATCATGGGGGCCACCATCGCCGATGCGGCCCGGGAAATAGACCCGGACTGCCGCATGGGTGCGCAACTCGGCGGGTCTGGGCATCCCTACGCCTCCAATCTTGGCCCGTTGCTGGCGGGACTGTCCGGACCTCAGCGACAGCCGGTCGGCATCCGGCCCGGGGCAGGATTTTATGTCGATAAAAAGCTGGATGATATGTTTGCAAAAGGCATAGTGATCGCCAGAATCAACAGTGCCGCCCGCAAGTCCGGGGTGCCGCTGGGACAAATCTGCTACGAACTGGAAAGTTATCCGTTTGCCCGCTCCTGCAAAACTGCCCGTACGACGGTGCTGGAATCGACCATGGCGTTGTCATTCGGCTGCGACTCGGTCGCCCAATATAATAACGGAGCCGACAATGTGGAAGCGCCCGATTTCTATGCCCGGAAGATCAAAGCGACTGCAGAGTGGAGAAAGCTTTGGCTGGTCATGCAGCAGATTCATGCACAATCCCTGCCCTACGGCATCAATTCCGGATATTCTCCCACCGCCTTGACCCGGGTTCTCGGTGCTGATGAGCCGGATTGGGCCTGGGCATCAGTCGGCTATGAGAAGGTCTTTTATTCCCTCCTCAGCGGTTTGCCCTTCGTTATTGATGCCATCGGCTCGTTTACCACCCTGCTGCACCGGGAGAACGCCAGCACCTATTCTGATGCGGAACTGAGAAAACTCTTCGCCGGCAAGGTGATCGTGGACGGAGAAGCGCTGGAAATCCTCGCCGGACGCAAGCTCTCTTTCGATCCCGGCGTCACCGCAATCAGGATCAAGGCCAGAGTCCTGCGGGAAAAATTCACTGCCGACCCGCTGAATGGCACTTCTGCCGGACGCAGTTTTTATACCTCCTCCAGCAGCGTTTACAAATTGGAATGCCATGGCCCAGCCAGAGTCCTGAGCGTCTATCAATGGCGTTTTCAGCCGGACCGGGAAGACGCGGGCATCGCCTCTGCCTGGGTGCAAAATTCTCTCGGCGGTGTCACGCTGGCCTTGGGATACAACGGCATCCCGTATTTCTGCTCTGATGACAAACAGCACCAGCTGCTGAATCTGTGCAATGCCTTGGCTGGCGACGGCGGCATGCCGGTGCGTCTGGAGACTCCGGGACCGCTGGCCGTATTTCCACGGATTGACCCGGATGGCAGTTTCCGCAGTATTGCGGTTTACAATCACTCCAACGACAGCTCGGGGAAATTGACCTTCACTTTCCGCACTCCGCCGGAGAAATTATGCTGCCTTGGCGGGGGCAGCCGGGAAATCGCATTTACCCGGCAGGGGAACACTGTGGTCACTGCTGATCTGCCCGGGCATGATGTGTTGTTCTTATATCGCCCTTAAAGACAGTACCAGTGGCAGCTAACGCAGTCAAGCCAGGCAGACGCTCAAGAATATTTCCTGAATAGAAGCTGTTTGGCTGATTGCCGGCTACGGTTTGCTTTGTATCTGGCGCACCGCTTTGCCAAGCACCTTGCGAACTTGCTCACCCCCGCCGGGCGATGAAAGCGGAAAACGCACCCCAAGAGCCATTTCCGGAGAACACATGGCGGCGATGACTCTCTGCTCCTGGACAAAGGCCGGGACTTCGGCAAAGCCGGTGCGCCGCGTCTCCTCAAGGGCCGCAATAAAGCTCTTCTGGTCTTGCCAATACGGGGAGCCGTAATCTGCAAAGGGATAATGCATCAGCAATTCTTCGCCGGCATAATGATTGGCCAGCAGACAAATCCCGCTGGCAGTTCCATAAATAGGCAAACTCTGACTGGAATTATGAAGGGAATTCATGCCTTCGGATGATAGGCGCATCTTGATTAAAAGATTATATCCTTCCAGCTCGCATAGAGTTACAACACAAGCCGGCAATTCGTCAACGATCACCTGCATGGCAGCAGCAATACGTTCGAGCAGTTCCTTCTGCTGATTGCGGATGCATAAATTGCGAAGAGCCGGACCGAGGTGATAACGGTCAAAGCGGTCTTTGCAGACAAAACCCTTAAACCTCAAGGTACGCAACAAGTTATAAATCGTAGTCTTGCCGATTCCGGTCAATGTTGTCAATTCATTCAACCGCACTCCTTCTTCACGTTCTGCGACCAGAGACAATATATCGATTGCTCTTACGAGTGACTGTACAAGTTCATTTCCTGGCATTTGCTTTCAGTTCCTTTTCTTCCCAGCCCTGCGGGCGAATTGCGGTCAACCCCCTGCAAGGAGGCAACGGAAAAAATGCGCTGTATTGTTCGGCCGTGCGGGGACAAGGCCGGGTTCTGGCTTTTTCGCCTCAGAGACAGACTTTCTGCTCCCGTAATTTAGCCTGGAGTACCTTGATTGGCAATTCACCGGGGAGGCAGCCATATTGCAGGCATAATGCCGCAGCGGTGCCGGCCGCCTGTCCGGTGACCATGCAGCAGGGCATGATCCGCAAGGAACTCTGGGCTTCATGGGTGGAGGAGATGCACCTGCCGGCAACCAGCAGATTGTGGATTTTCTGAGGCAACAGAACACTGTACGGGATGCTGTATGATGACCCGGGCTTGAGAAAAATCGGATCGCCAATCCCAGGAGCGCCAGGCAGATGGATATCCAGATTATACGCATTCCGCCCGATCGAATCAGCAAATTCGCGGGCAGAAAGAATATCTTCCCTGGTGAAGACATATTTTCCGGTTATGCGGCGTGTTTCACGGATTCCCAGGTACTGGGCTGTCTCAAGCAGAAAAGACTGCTCAAAGCCCTTGAGGTATTTTTTCATCAGAGCCGCAATCTCATGGCATTGCCTGCGTCCTTGCAGGATTGCTTTTTGCATATCCTTGGGATCACAGGCGTTGATATTATACGAATGCTGGGTATTTACAGCCACCACCCCCGACATGCCAGGAATTTTATTGATGCAGCCGACCTTGTACAAGTGGGTGCATTCACCGCGTTGATACGCCTCAGTGAAACGCTCTTCCGCCTGGCTGATTTCCTCTCGCAACTGATAGAATCGCCCGGCAAAATTTGCGCCTCCTAATTTGAACACCATGGTAACGCCCTGGGTCTGGCCGTCACTCGCACGTCCTGTCTCGGTGGGAACGCCGGCAAATTCTGCCACATCCGCATCGCCGGTGGTGTCAATAAAAACCTCTCCCGGCAATTGCTGACTGCCGCGTTTATTGCCGATGCACAGCGCAGCAATACGGTCGCCTGCCCTGACAACATCGTACACTTGGGTGCCGTAGAGTATCTCCACACCGCACTCAAGCAGCATGTCCTCCAGCACCAGCTTCAAGGTTTCCGGATTGACAGGGATAAAGCCATATTGATAATCAGTCGCGGCGCCGGCATCCGTCAGGCGCTGTAATATCTCTTCGGGAATTCCTTTGATGATCCGTTTCCCGACCTGCATTTCCGGTGTCAGTGGCTGCCCCGCCTCAATCCTGCCATCACGGTCCCAATCCAGGAGCCGGTCGCCATCATCAAATGGCCCCCAGACTGACAAGGCGCCGGAGGTGGCGACGCCACCCAGGCATTCTCCTCTTTCCAGCAAAAGAACCTGCGCACCATTTCGGGCGGCCGCCAATGCCGCTACCGTCCCGGCGGAACCACCACCGGCAATGACAACCTGTTTGGACATAGACAAACGCTCCTGTTTGAAAAAAGTCCAAGCTCAATAAGAAAATCCAGACACAAGGAAAAATTAACCTTAATTTGCTGTTTTGCAACTCAATCGACACGAAAAAGATTGAGGCGGAGGGACACAACCTACAGGGACAAGATACGGATATGGGTAACTTGAAAAAGTATAAAGTAAAGGCAAAGGGTAATGGTCAGTTTCTGGAGCACTGGTTTAAGAAGCGGCGATATGTGAGACATAGCCCCTGTCCAAAAAGGCTGCATAGTGCTGTCGGACGGGTCGGACGGGTCGGACGGGTCGGACGGGTC
>JAAZIZ010000398.1 GCA_012800565.1 Lentisphaerota bacterium | reverse complement strand
TTTTTTCAAGTCATTGAAGACTTTTTATGCTCAGGTCCCAACTTTGAGACGCCAGCAATAATTTACCATGGTCATATTTTCCGGACACTGGCAGATGGCATCGGTCTGGATGTTATTGTTGATGCTCCGGCCGGCACTGCGCAAATATCCGCTGGTGATCAGCTCGCGGTCATACCGGTACAGCGGAGCACCGCCGGAAACCAGTTTCAAGGGCGGGAAAAAACCATTATAGTCGTTGATATAATTCATCAGAGCCACGGCCAGCTGTTTCTGGTTGCCCACGCATTTGATCCGGCGGGCCGCGAGCTGGGCCTTGGTCAAGGCCGGCAGCAGCATCGAAGCAAGCACTGCGATAATCGCAATCACTACTAATAACTCAATCAGAGTAAAAGCACGGCTGGACCGTCTTGCCATAATTACACCTCCTGACGGATTGGCAGCGGATGAAAGCAGATAATTGCTGGTCAGCATCTAACTATAACAATCATTTTCCGGTTCCGCAAGCACAGCCCGAAAAATATTTGGCTGCCATGTGTTTTGCCTTCCCCCCGGACAGGAGTCAGGAGGACTGGTTTACCCGTGCTGAATGACACGTTGTGAAAATGCAACTGGCGCCGGTTAGCCCGGAGAGCTGTATAGATTAGCCCGGAGGGCTGTAGATTAGCCCGGAGAGCTGTATAGATTAGCCCGGCAGGGCTATACAATAATAACCTCCGGTGACCGAGCCTGGAAGGCGAGGGAACCGGAGGTAAGCGACACCCCGAAATCAAAGCGCCTGGAAGGCGCCACAAGCCAAACGGACTCATAGCCAAAATCATTTGTTCATGGCCTTGGCCGATGCCGATGCCAAGCAATTGCTTTTCAAGTGGCGCCCGCCGGGCGCTGGTTCTTTGTGGAGTCCCCCACCCCGGGTTGCGTCGCACTTCGTGCTCCTCACCACGGGGTTATTATTGTATCGCGCTTCGCGCCGAGACCGGAAAGAATGCTTGAAAGGCTAAACTAAAGTGACGCTTCGCGCCGGCCGGTCGATTTGACATCCAGAGAAATCCATTCAGGGGGCGGAAAACAAGGGGGGCGTTTAGCTAAAAAATAAAAAAATATATTCAACATATTATTTGACAGCCATTAAATTCATGTTATATTCAAATATGTTCAACATTTCAAGCGGATATATTCAACATTTCAAGCGAACATTATAACCAGCATTGACAAGGAGGAAGCATGATGGTCAGAAAGATGGTTAAGGTGTTTGGTCTGTTGTGCGTCTGGAGTGTTTTTTTATCGGCTCAGGAGTTTCTGTTGCGCAACCGGGAGGTGGAAGCACATTTCAGCGAACTGGGCGGCAGTATGACGTCGCTGTATTATCGCGGGAAACTGCTGACTATTCCAGAGTGGAATTCATTTATCGAAGCAGCAATGGCCTTGAATCAGGAAAAGGCTCAAATCCAGGAGCTGTTCTGGAAGTTGGAATTCCGCCCGGTTGAGGTTGATGCTTTCAGCCTGACTTTCACCACCCGGGGAGTCGCGGCTTTCGACTGGCTGAAGCTGAGCAAAACCTACACTTTGGCTCCGGACAGCGCGGTGATGACTGTGCTCTATCGCCTTGAGAATCTCGACCGCCAGGAGCATGCCGCCGGGCTGCGGATCAAGACTTTTCTGCGTCGCAGTGAAGAAGTCGGCATTACTCCCAACACAGTATTTCAGCCCCGGGCGGAAGGCCTGGCCGAGCTGGTGCATCCCGGCAGCGGCATTCGCGCCGATGAGTGGTCGGTCTCGCCCAATCGGCGCTGGCTGGCGGTGATGGGCAATGATGACCGTACTGGCGCGATGTTGCGCTTCCCTTCCCGGCTGGTATCGGCATATTATTCCTGGTTCGGGCTGAACCGCAATCTCTCCACGATTGAAGGCTTTATCCGGGAACTGGTTATTCCTCCCGGCGGCAGCCGCGAATTCAGCCTTGAGCTGGAATGCTCCGAGGACATCCCGGCCTTGCTCCAGAAACATCAGGGCGAGGCGGATTTGATTACCGAGGTCGAGGGTCAGGAGATACTCCTGCCCAAATCCTCTTCCAAGCAGATTCCCGAGGTGCCGTTGGTGACCCCATCCAGCGGAGTGATGCCTCGCAGCGAGGCGCACTTCGATGTCGGCGGTGCCAGGCAGTACAACCAGTCGATCCAGTCGGTGATTCTGCCTGCCAACCTCGATCCGGCCAAAATCGCGGTCTTCAATGTGCGCAATGGCGTCAGCGATTATGAGCAGCCGGTGCCGTATATGTTGCGGCGGACTGCGAACGGGGACTGGGAGCTGCTGTTCCTGATTCCCGGCTGCGCTCCCAAGGGGTACTTTTATACGGATATCAAAGACGGTCGGGCGTATGACAAGCGCAATCCCAAAAAGATTATCGCCTTGGGGCGGAGCACTTTTTCCTACCGGGTGGAATTCGATTGCCAGAACCCGCATCCGCAGGAGCCGGCACTCTTTGCCGGAGGCGAAAATTTGATTCACAACGGCAATTTCGAGCTCAAGGACCCGCAAAAGGACTGGCCGGAGGGATTCTACTGGAGCAGCCTGCACGCGCCGGTGCACAAGAATATCCATTGGGTCAAAAGCGACATCCCCGATAACGGCTACTGCATGCTGGCGCAGGGGAAAGAGGCGCCGCACAAGGGAAGGTTCAATGCTTTCTTTCTCCTGGACCCGGGCCGCAAGTACACCGTCAGCGCCCTGGTCAAAAGCGACAATCCCACAGCTTCATACGCGCTGTTCCTGCTGGAATTCTATGATCGGGACGGTAAACATATGCCTGAGCACAAGGCATACATCCTGCGCGGCAAAGACAGCTATGACTGGAAAGAAGCACAGCATACGTTTTTCACTCCTGAAAATGCAATGGTGGCCCGTCTCATTTTCCAGACTTATAAACTGGAGGAGCAGCGAATGTACATCGACAACCTGAAAGTCGTGGCCGCGCCCATCACTTTCATACCCAAAGCAAAAATCGATGTCCTGCGGGACAAGCTGCTCAACAGCGCCTATGCTCCCTTGGATTGTCTGGAGAAGCTCAGCCACGAGACTGAGACTCCGCATGAAAAATGGTTCAAGCCGGCTGCCTTCGCTTTGCCGGAAATCCTCTACCTCTGCCAGATTGGCGATACCCAGGAATGCACCGACAAACGCCAGATCATCGAGCTTTCACAACGCCTGGATTTGACCTACCGCTTCCTGCCGCTGCTGCGCAAAATCACCCGTCTGACCAGGTATTTCGGGACGAAGGCTCCGGAATATGCCCCCGAGCTGGAGGAGTACACGCTGCATCAGCTGGAAATTCTGCCGGAGACGCCGCAGCTGGTCATTGTGCAGCGCATCGATTTTGCGACCCACGTTCAGGAGCGCTTCGTGACTCTGCTGCGGCAGCTGCAGGAGAAAGCCGCCGCCATCCTGTTTTTGGACTGCCAGAATATCCCGCCGGCACTCCTGGGCCGGAAGCAGCCATTGCCGGCGGGCTTCATGCAGATTCCCGCCATGCGCCAGACGGATGCGGCAGATGATGCCCGCATCTGCTCGGTCTATCAGAACGGTCCGGCCCGGGTGGCCTGCTTCAATCAGGGTCGCAGCTGGTATTATCTGAGCAATCTGCGTTTTTTCAAAGCTTTGCCGCAACAGCCGATCACCAATGACTGCCCGGCTTACTACAGCCGCGACTTCCCCTACTGGGAGTACCTGTATTTGCCGATGATCAAATCCTTGCGCTGGCTGGCGGGGCAGGAACCGGCGGCCGCTTTCAGCGGCAGCAAAGAAGCGACAATCCAGATTACCGCCACCGCACCGCAGAGTTTGCGTCTTAAGGTGCAGGTTAAAAATATGCAGCGCGGGATACAGAGCGAGCTGGAGCTGCCCCTGGATTTGCAGCCCGGTGAAAACAGCATTGAGCTGGACAGCACGGCCTGGCCCGGCGGTGTGCATATTCTGGAAATGCAGCTCCTGCAGTCCGATGGCCGGGTTGTGGATGCGGCGGCGGTACGGGTTGACACTCCCGAGGTTTGCCCGATACCACCTCTGACCCTGCCGGTGGCCGACCGCTGTTTCCCGCCCGGCGGACCCTTGGAATTCAGCCTGGAGATTCCCGTCAGCGAGGAGCGGAACACCACCGTCTTATGCTGGGTTGAGGACAGCGACGGACGGATTGTTTTTAAGCAGGAGCGCCCCGCTGCGCCGCCGCGGCACGCCTATACGGTGCCTTTGCAGGCGCCTTTCACCACCTTGTACCGGATTTTCATCCAGGTTTTGCGGAACGGTCAGGTGCTGGCGGAGCGGATGGAGGAGGTCTCCTGTCCGGAACCACA
>JAAZIZ010000397.1 GCA_012800565.1 Lentisphaerota bacterium | reverse complement strand
CCTTGTTGCCGCCGCTCTGCCAGACCCTCGAAAGCTGCGCCCGCAGGCTCTCTTTGCGGCGTCTGGAGACCATAGCCCTCAACTCCCGCGAAGAGAACTCCAGCGCAGTGGAAAAAATCGACCATGAATGAGCAGAAATGGCAGAACATGCTGCAAATCCGCATTGCGCTGTGCGGGCTGGCGCTGCTTTTCTGCTTCGGGCTGCTGCTTTACCGTCTCTGGCAAGTGCAGGTGCTGCAGAACCGCGAGCACCAGGACCGCAATGCCCGGCAGAGCATCCGCCTGTTGCGTCTGAATCCCGCCCGAGGCAGGATTTTCTCTGCCGACGGCCAAGTGCTGGCTGACAACCACTGCTATTATGATCTGGGCTTTTATGTCTCGGAGATGCGCCAGCCCGGCCGTTCATACAAGACAACCGCCTACATCCTCGCCTGTGAAAAACGCATTGCGCTCTGCATCGGACGGATGCCCCAGCTGACTGCCGACCAGCTGCAGACGCATATCCGGCGCCATCCCATCCTGCCCTTGATCATCGGCAAAGACCTGACGGCCCAGGAACTGGCCCGGGTCGGAGAACTGACCCCCCCTATACCAGGACTGGCCATCATCCCCAGAAGCGAACGAAAATACCCTGTGCCGGAAAGCTGTGCCCACATCCTGGGCTTCACCGGCCGGAGACTGCCCGAGGATGATATCAATGCCGAAAAAACCCGCTACTCTTTCGTAACCCCGGAACTCAGCGGCCGCAGCGGACTGGAAGCGACTTACAACCATATCCTGGCCGGGCGCAATGGCTCACGCCTGCTTAAGGTCGATGCCCAGGGCTTCGTCCATGACGATGTGCGGCAACCGCTGCTCCCTCGCGATGGCGATGACCTGCATCTGACCATCGACAGCCGGGCCCAGAGGGCCGCTGAAACAGCCCTGCGGGGAAAATGCGGAGCCTTGGTACTGGTCGAGGTCAACAGCGGCGCAGTCCTGGCCCTGGCCTCCGCGCCGACTTACAGCCTGGAAGAACTCAGCGCCGAAAAATATGCCGCGCTGGACCGCGCCCCCGGGATGCCCATGAAAAACCGGGCCGTCAATGAGACCTACACCCCGGGCTCAATCATCAAGCCCCTGATCGCCCTGGCGGCGTTAAACAGCGCAGTTCTGCATCCCCAGGACAGCTATAATTGCATCGGATACTATGCCCTGGGTAACACCCGCATCCGCTGCGCCAAACTCAGCGGCCATGGTTCCATCAACCTGCAGGAAGCGATATACATGTCCTGCAATCCGTTCTTCCTGCATTACGGCAGTCTGACCGGCCTGGAACGGCTGCAGCCCTTCTTCACCGCTGCCGGCCTGGGAGAAAAAACCGGCATCGACGTGCCGGAGTTCTGGACCGGCATCCGCCCCAGCCGGGAAGGAGCCTTGCGCTGGCAGAAGCGCCCCTGGCAGCACAGCGACACCGCCTTGGTCTCACTGGGCCAGGGCATCATCACCATGACCCCCCTGCAGGCGGCGCTTTATACCGCGGCGCTGGCCAACGGCGGCATCCTGTACCGGCCTTTCCTGGTGCAGAAAAGCAGCAACCCGGCTGGAAAAATCGTGCAGACCACCCCGCCAGTCATCCGGCATCGCCTGCCGACTTCACCGGCAATGCTGCGTCTCATCCAGACGGCCATGCAAGAAGCCGTGCGCCATGAACGTGGCACCGCCCATGGCCTGCAGCAGAGCGGATTGTCGCTGGCAGCCAAGACCGGCACTGCCGAAATCGACAGCGGCGGCGAGCGTCACAAGAATGCCTGGGCCATCTGCTACGGCCCCTGCGATGCGCCCAGCTTCGCGCTGGCTTGCGTGATTGAACGCGGAGAATCCGGCGGCCATACCGCAGTGCCCGTGGTAGCGGACTTCCTGCAGCGCTGGCAGCAAGCTGCAGCCGTAACGCCTTGAGGCCTCAGTCCCCGACTCTGCGGTTATGATAATAATATTCCCGGTCGCGCTCAGTTATCGCCCGGCGGACTCGGCAGGGGGAACCATAGGCGACCACATCCGCGGGGATGTCCTTGGTCACTACACTACCGGCACCGATGACCGAGTTGCGCCCGATCCGCACCCCAGGCATGATTTGTGCGCCGGCACCGATCCAGACGTGATCCTCAATATGAACCGGGAACGAGAATTGCCCGCCGTTGCGGCGCAGGTCTGGATGCACCGGGTGGCCGGTGGTTGTGATCATTACATTCGGGGCCAGCATCACATGCCGACCGATAAAGACATCAATATCATCAAGGACTACCAGATTGAAATTGATGAATGTATGGTCTCCGATATGGGTGTGCCGGCCATAACCAAAATAAATCGGCGGCTCAATGAATATTCCCTGGCCGTATTCCGCCAGCAGCTCCCGCATCAGACTCTGGCGCTTCTCCTCTTCCTCTGGCAGAGACAAGTTGAATTCCCGGACCAGCCGCCGGCAGGCCAGACGCTGGGCCGCCAGCTCCCGGTTGCCTTGGTCCGTATAGAGCATCCCAGCGCACATTCGGTCATAAAAATCCACCTCTGTACCCCCTGTTTCTATTCAACCGGTGCAAAGCCTTCCCGCCTCCTTTCCGCCCCCGGTTGTCAAACAGCAGACTGCGGAAGAGCGGAATCAGCAGAAGATACAGCAGCAGAGGAATATAGAACGTCCATGGCACCCCCAGGGTCGCCACAATGGCACCGCCGCACAATGTCCCCAGCGCCATCGCTGCAGTACTGGAGCTGCTGGCCAAAGCAAAAATTGTGGAACGCTCTTCCGGCCGGCTGTTACGAGAGATCAAGGTAAGCAATACCGACACCAGGCAGCCCGCGCTCAGCCCTTGCAGGAACCGGAATGCACTGAACCAGGCTACCGTCAAGGCCAGTGGCTGGACTGCGGTCGCCAGTGCCGTCACCACCAGAGACGGGATAATGATCAGCCGGGCCGGCACCCGGTCGCACAGCCAGCCAGCCAGCAGCCCGGAGAACATCCCGCCGACGCAGGCAATCGCACTGATCACTCCGGTCTTGCCGGCGACATTGGCGGTGCCGAAAGCAGTTTTGACCATCATGGGCACATACGGACCGTCAAAGTTGCGCAGAAACTGCACTCCGATAAACAGCAGCATCGTCGAAACCACGATTTTCTCCATTGACGGCAAACTGTAGTGGGTTGCCATTATATACCAGAAAGACAGTGGCACCTTTGCCGTTGCTGAACGGACGTTACACTCATCGCGGACATAGTACACCATCAGTCCGGCCAAGGCTGACATCAGGCCGCAAATCAGGAATCCGGTCACGAACCCGAACCGGTCCAGCACCACCCCGCCCAGCAGAAATCCCAGCACCAGCCCGCCCCACTCAGCCGTGCTGAGGATTCCCAGGGCAAAGCCCTGCCGCTCATTCGGAGTCTGGGCCGAAACCAATGACTGGGCGAGAATAATCATGCCGCCGCAGGCTGAGGCGATGCTCCGGATCAGCACCAGCATCATGACATTCGGGGCCAGACACATCAGAGGAATCAGCAGGGCATTGCAAAAATTGCTGATTATAAGCATTTTACGCCTCCCGTACTGATCGGACAGCCGACCCCAGACCGGCATCACCAGGCAAAAGCTGAGCAGGCTGAAAAAATAGAACAGAGCGACCCAGAGTCCGATCTGCCGCTCATTGTCAGTATTAAGCAGCTGCCCGATATACAAGGGGATAAACGGCATCACTGCCGAAAATCCGAACTGCGTGAGCAGCTGACTCAGCCAGGCATAAAATAACGTCCGTTTCCAGTTCATACCGTGATATTTCTCCCACAAACTCCGCCCCTGCACAATCAGCTCTGCTGATGACCACACTATAATATATCATCTCCTGAACGCAATCAGCAGTTGACCCGCAAAATTTCTTCCCGGCAGCGGGCGGAATGCAGGGGACGTAGGGGAATTATATGG
>JAAZIZ010000396.1 GCA_012800565.1 Lentisphaerota bacterium | reverse complement strand
GTCCGCATCACCGCCGCGGATGCATATCAACTCTCCGGCGAGGAGACCCCCTGAACCGCAGACAGCGGTTCCCGCAGAGCATTTCCCGGTAAAAAACCATGGCAAAAGCGAAGGAAAAATTACTGACTGAAACGATGGCGCCGAAGAACCCGCCGGGACTTTTTCTGAAGCTGCTTCTGCGCTTCACACCCCTGGTTTTGGCTATTGTCCTGGTGCTGTTAAGCATCTGGTTCCTGCGCCAGAAATTATATTTCCACAACCAGTTCTTCCGACTGAAAAAAATCGAGACCCAGCCGACCAGCAATTACAGTGAATTGCGCCTCAAGACCATCCTGAGTGAGATGGGAGTGGAGGAGAATTCCGGGACGCTGACCACCCTGCCCGTGGGAGCCATCCGGGAGCGGCTGCAGCAAGAACCCCTGATTGCCGCCAGCGCCGTCCGGCGCATCTTCCCGGATACTTTGCAAATCAGCATCCGGGAAAGGATTCCGGTAGCCGTGCTGCAGTCCCGCCATCAGGGCTGTGAATTCACGATTGACCAGGATGCTTTCATCCTGCCTGGCAAGGTCCGCGGTATATCAGGCAACCTGCCTTTAGTCATCACCATCCCCAATGACCACGCCCTGCGCATCGGCGACCAGACCGACAACCGCTGGCTGCGGGGAGTGCTGCAATTCCTCAACCTCCTGGCTACCCGCCCGGAGGGAAATCTATACGTCCCCAGGCTGATCCGCATCAACCAGCCCGGCAACCAGCTCCACGTCCAACTCCAGGGCAAAGGTGTCTTCAAACAAGGCGCGACCCTGGTGCTGCCGCTGGATAACCTGGACCCCGCCCTGGACCGCCTGCGGGATGTAGTGCGCAAACGCAGCGAGACCCGTCAGAGCATCAGCTATGTCGATGTCACCCTGGAACGGAATATCCCCGTCCGGCCCTGAGATGCTGGCTTATGCCAGCCCGCGACCCTGGACTTCTGGTACGCTCTGGAATTCTACTGCACTTCCAAGTAAATCGGCGCACTGGTCAGATTGTCGCAGCCGTCACTTCTGAGCGCCACGACATCCTCCAGCCGGACTCCTCCCCATTCCGGATAGTATAACCCCGGTTCTACCGTTACCACATGGCCCGGCAGGAGAGGTTGCGTCTCCCGGCTGTTCAGGCCGGGGGCTTCATGCACTTCCAGGCCCAGGCCGTGACCGGTGCTGTGGAAGAAACCGCGCGGGATGCGCCCTTGCCCATATTCAGTGACATATCCCTGCGCGGCAAAATAATCCACTACCAGCTGATGCACCGTCCGCGGACAGCGGCAATGCTCCAGCGCCGCCAGGGCTTTTTTCTGAGCCTCAGCCACGGCTGCAAAGGCCCGCCAGACGACTTCACTGGCCTGTCCCTTGACCAGCGTTCTGGTAAGGTCACCATGATAACCGCTGCGCTGACACCGTGGGAAGATATCGATCACCAGCGGCTGATGGGCGGGAATCGGCCCCTGCCCGCTCTGATGCGGATCAGCACCCTGCACACCAGGAGCCGTAATGGTGCCCTGGGCTATACCGCCGCGCCGGGAAATCTCCGCCTCAATCTCTCCGCGCAGCGTCTCTGCCAGCAGCGGCTCGCCCTGCCAGTGCACATATCCGTCCGGAGCAATACTGCTCTGCTGCAGAATCTGCTCCGCCCGGGCCAAACCGGCCTCAGCCAGACGCACCCCGGCCCGCACCAGCTCGATCTCCGCCGCAGTCTTCACCGCCCGCCCGGGACAGAACGGTGCCAGGAGGCGCAATTTCAGACCGCGCCGCTGCAGTGCCTGCGCCAGCCCGAAAGGGAAATACGCCGGCACCTGCCATTCCCGGATACCAAGACCGCGGGACAGGGCCAGAACCTGCCATTCAGGGGTGGTTTTCGGCTTGCGGCTCAGAGCAAAACGGCTTTTGAGGTCCGACAGGGCAATCACCTCTATCCCGGGATGGCATTCTTTCAGGGCCCGGCCATACTCCAGGGCTGAAACTATTACCCCCTGCCGGCCGTGCTGATCCGCAAACCACAGATAGGCATCCGGAGTCGACAGACCGGACAAATAGCGCAAATCCGCACAATGTTCTCCCGCAGCATATAACAGCTTACCCGCTCGGCTCTGGGTCATTTTGGGCACTCCTGATTAGAGATTACGAATTTTCGGCACCGGAGCGGAAGAATTTCCGCCGGCAGACTGCTCCCAGTACCGTAAGCAGATATATCCCGCCGCTGATTTCCACGATAGTCGCACCGGTGGGCAGATTAAAAGCATAACTGAGCATCAGCCCGGCCAGCGAGCTCAGCAAACAGAAAATGCCCCCCAGCAGCATAATTGCCGGCAGGCGATGGCAGAAGATGGCGGCGGTGGCGGAGGGCAGAATCATCAGCG
The DNA here is from genome assembly GCA_012800565.1 of Lentisphaerota bacterium. Classification (GTDB taxonomy): domain Bacteria; phylum Verrucomicrobiota; class Lentisphaeria; order Oligosphaerales; family Oligosphaeraceae; genus JAAZIZ01. Next base: position 11,499 of record JAAZIZ010000396.1, on the reverse strand, counting down.
CCAGACAGAGGATGACTCCTGCAATCTGCGCCAGCATCACCACCGTCAAGGCCAGCAGCAGATTGAGCAGCAGCAGGAAGAGGTCGGCATTCACTCCCCGCAGGCGCAGCCCCTCTTCATGGAAGCAGAGACAGAGGAAGCGGGTATGAAACAGCCAGACCAGCACCAGGATGATAACATCCAGCACGGCCATAATCTTGAGGTCCTGTGGCGTAACCAGCAGGATGTTTCCGAACAGGTAGCTGTTCAGGTTCACCGGATAACCGGGCATGGCGAAGATGCAGCTCAAGCCCAGGGCCATCCCCAGAGCCCATATTGCGCTGAGCATGGTGTCTTCCCGCCGCTGCCCGCGCAATGAAAATACGCTGATCAGCACAGCCGCCAGCAGCGCGGCCAACAGCGCTCCCCACAGAGGAGTAAACCAGTCCATCCCCAGCCGGCGCTGGCAGAGAAGAGCCAGGCCGATGCCGCCCAGCAGCGAATGCGAGACTGCCCCGACCATATAACTGCAGCGCCGGGCGACCACGTAGCTGCCCATCACGCCGCAGGCCACGGAAGCCAGAACCACCGCCAGCACGGTCAACCGCAGCAGACTGTCCGGCCCGCTCAAATCCTGCCAGAATTGTTCAAGCATGGTGGTCCTCCGCTGCAGGCGTATGCTGGTGACAGGCGCACAGTTCCGCATCCGGGCGCTGGTTTACCGGACAGCTGCCCTGATGCTGCACATGCCGCCAGAAACCTTCCTCCTCGCCGCTGGCGACCTCGGCAAGGCAGCGCATTTCTGCGGTATGGTTCACGCACAGCAGATGACTGGCGAAAGACTCCACCATATTCAGGTTGTGCGAAACCATCACAATGGTCAGACGCCGATTCAGTTCCTGCAGCAGTTCGTAGATCAGCCCCGCCCCGGCGGGATCGAGATTGGCATTCGGTTCATCCAGCAGCAGCAACTGCGGCTCGGTGACCAGCGCCTGCGCAATCAGCACCCGCTGCCGTTCGCCGCCTGACAAGGCCGCGAAAGAGCGCGGCCCATAGCCATCCAGACCTACCATGTTCAGTGCGTCTTTCACTGCCTGCCGATCACAGGCGCGATAGGGTCCGAACCGATGCCGTTCCACCCGTCCCATCAGCACCACATCGCTGACGCTGGCGGGGAAGGCGGCGTCGAAGCTCAAGGCCTGGGGCACATAGCCGATGCAGCGGCGCACTTGAGCAGGCGGTTGCCCCAGGACTCTGATTACTCCGAAGCGTGGCTGCAGCAAGCCCAGAATCAGTTTCAACAGGGTGGTTTTTCCCCCGCCATTAGGCCCCACCACAATCACAAACGCCCCCGCGTCGATACGCAAAGAGATATTGTGCAGAGCCTCGAACTGTTCATAACGGAAACACACACTGTCCAGCAGAATTACAGGCGGTGCAATTGATTCCGGCAGAGTTTTCATCAGAGGACATTCTCCGAGTAAGTTATGGCGACAGATAACGCTGCAGCTGGCTGGCGATTGCCCGCATTCCGGCGCAGTACTCCTGAGGCAACGGGTCCAGCTCTGCCACCTCAAGTCCCAGATGCCGGGCCAGGCTGCCGGCAGTCTGAGCACTGACCTGCGGCTGGGTAAAAATCGCTTTCGCATTGATGCTCCGGGCGGTCTGCAGGAGTTCCTGCAGCTGGCGCACTCCAGGTTCTTTCCCATCCTGCTCCACGGCCAGCTGAAGCAGACCGTACCGGGACAGAAAATAGCCGAAGGCCGGATGGACCACCAGCACCTGCCGCCCGGCATAAGGAGCCAATGAGGTCTGCAATTCCTGCTGCAAGGCTTGCAATTCCTGAATATAGCTCTCGGCCCGCTGCCGATATTTTTCGGCCTGCTCCGGCTGCAGTGCCGTGAAAGTCCGCTGCAGATGGCGGGCATGCACGATCATGTTTTCGACATCCAGCCAGACATGGGGGTCTGCGCCGGCAGCGTGCGGGTGGTCTGCGCCGCCGCACTTCTGTCCGTCCATATCCCGAAAAGTCATGCCCTCCCTGGTATCGACCAGCAGCAGCCCGGGCTGGCGGGCGGCAATGCGTTCCCGCAACGGCTGCTCCAGCGGCATGCCGATCAGGAACAGCGCCTTGGCTGCGCGCAGTGCGGTATAGGTGCGGATGTTCAGCTGGTAGCTCTCCGGACTCAAGCCCGGCGGCACCAGCACTTCCACCTGTACCGCCGGACCACCAATCCGCCGGGCCGCTTCAACCTGCGGCGGAACGCTGACAAAGACCGTGAGCGCATTTTCCGCCCACAATCCCAAGCCAGCCAGAAGAATAGCGGTTGCGAAAATCACTCGAATGCGCAATTTGTCACTCCTTGCAGTATGTCTGTGGTATTGCTGAGTTGCAGCACCATCAGCACTCTGTAGCCGTGAGCTGATGGAAATTCCGGCTGGACAAATCATCCTGGAATTTCTGGTAGCGCCGGGTGAAATCCTCGGCCAGCTCTTTGGGCAGGCAGTGCATAAAGTTCTCCGCATCGCGGCTGTGCACATTGCGGAAAGCTTCCTCGACCATGGCCATAGTCAGTACCTGCGGGTCGCGAGCGGGCAGGAAGGCCTGGTCACTCTTTTCCTCCTGGGCGATGGCCACAATGATCGTGGCCTGCTGCAAGGTCTCCACCACCCGGTGCATAATGCGCGTCGAGATGCCGTTCTCACGGGCGTATTTCAGGGGCTCCCAGGGCGTCTCGCCGCAGCGGAAAGCCCGGCAGACCTGATAGACCACCAACATCGCCAGAAGCATGCAGGCACCGCTGGAGGTCTGCTCGGAAATCCGCTCCCATTGCATGGTGCGATGGTTCTGGATCGCAAAGCTGATTTCCGCCCCGACCAAAATAACGCTCCAGCTGGCATACAACCAGGCCAGAAAAAAGGGCACCACTGCAAAGGTGCCGTAAATGGCGTTGTAATTAGTCAATCCGACCTGCAGAGTCAAATAAGCCCACTGCAATATCGACCAGAGAATTCCGGTCACCAAACCGGCCATCACAGCCGGAAAAATTTTGACGCTGGTATTGGGCATAAAGATATAGAAGAAAGTGAATCCTGCGATGGTGAAGAGCGCTGCCAGGAAAGCGAAGCTCTTGCGGATGATCCAGGCCAGCGCAGGAGCATTCTCGGCCAGATAGGACAGCAGGCTGTTTGAAGAGATGACCGCATTCAGGCTGGTGGCCACCAGAAATACCACCGGCAGCAGAATCAGCACCACCAGGTATTCGCTGATCTTGCGCGACACCGGCCGGCCCTTCGTGACCCCCCAGATGGTATTCAGATTGTCCTCCAGTTTCGACATCGAGAGAATAACGGTCAGCAACAGCATCAGCGAACCGACCAGACCCAGAGTGGCAAAGCTGGTCTTCTCAACATAAGTGAAAATGCTGACCAGAGCCTGCTGCATCGGCGGAGGCAAAGAACTGGCCAAGCCTGCCGCAGGAACATCGGCCCCCGAATCGGACACAGGCGAGGGCACGGCGGCGGCAACCTGGAATTTCGTTTCCTTGATCTCTTCGCCATCAATTATCGTCACGCTATGCACTGCTTCCAGGCCGACTGCGGACATCAGCTTGCTCTGCATGCCCAGACCTTTGCTGAATGAGAACATAATCGCCAGCACCGGCACCATTGAAACCAAGGTGATATAAGTCAGACCACTGGCCTGCAGACTGCATTTGTTGAGCTGAAAATCGCGCCCCACAATCATGCCGATGCGACAGAGCGAGAACAACAGCCGGCGCAAACCTTTAAGACCATCTAAATCCTGGCGCCATAATTCTTCCAAAAAGAAACGCCGCCCATCTGCAAAAGCCGTGACTGCTGCGGATACTATCTTCATCCGATCCCCCTTGCAAATTGAATTGAGAAGAAAAGACTACTAAAACTGAAACAGCAACCAGGACAGCAGAGCTGAGCCCAGCAGCAACCAGACCATATTCAGGCGCCAACGCAGCTCCAACAGCAGCGTCAAGGCGAAAATCAGCACTGCCTGCCAGCAGAGGCCGAATTGCGCTCCGCTGGTCCAGAGGTGGTTTATCGGGGCGGTAAACAACGAGGTGTTGGCAAAGAAGACCACCGCGGCGGCAATCATCCCCAGAGTCGCGGGGCGAATGCCGCTCAAGGCCGCTTTGACCAGAGCACTGTTGCGGAAGAGCGCCACGCAGCAGGCGATAATCATCCCCAGGGTCAGGGAGGGTGTGGTCACGCCCAGCGTCCCGCACACTGCCCCCCAGAATCCGCCCTGCTGGTAGCCGATATAGGTCGCGGCATTGAGTCCGACCGGTCCCGGAGTGATCTGGGCCAGAGCAATCAGATTAGCGAATTCCGCACTGTCCAGCAGGTTATGCCGCAGTACCAGCTCGTCATAGAACAGCGGTATCATCGCATAACCGCCGCCAAAAGTAAAGAAGCCGATTTTCAGAAAGATCAGATACAGCTGCAGGAGACTCATGCCCGCCCCCTTTCAGCATTCCGGCACCGCATACGCCACAGACTCACTGCGCTCTGCAGCAGTCCGGCCAAGGCTCCGCCGATAACCAGCCAGACGGCGTTGAGGTTGAAGAACACCAGAGCCACGAAGCAGCCCGTCGCGACCACAATCGCGAACCAGTCGCGCAACACCGGCCGGCTCAATTTCAGCACGGCAATCAAGATCAAGCCGCAGACCGCCGCCCGCACTCCCAGGAATGCCTGCTGTACTGCCGCAGTGCCCTGGATGGCCATAATCAGCGCAGCCAGCAGTACGATGGCCAGGAATGGCGGCAACAGGCTGGCGATCAGGGCTACCAGCGCACCGCGCCAACCGGCGCAGCGATGGCCGATCAGCACCCCCATGTTCATGGCGATGATTCCGGGCATGGCCTGCATAATCGCCACCGTATCCAGCATGTCCTCCTGACTCATCCAGTCGCGCTTTTCCACAAACTCCCGTGACAACAGCGGGAGCATGGCAATGCCCCCACCGAGGGTGACTGCACTGATGGAAAAAAACACCTTGAAGAGTACCCGCAAACGTCCTTCCTGTTCCGACATCGGTTAACCTCTTATCTGTAAGTCGCCGTATTCCCTGCCGGCGCTGTGCTTGTTCTCCGCATGGACTGCAGGAATGCCAGCGTCTCCGCTACCTGTCCCGCGCCATCCGTCGCCGAGAGCACCGGCACCTGGCGGTTGCGTTTGACCAGCCCGCTGCTGGTCTCCATAATCAGCCGCCCCGACTTGACATTCAGGCGAAGCAGCTGCCGCTGCCGGGCCAGAATGACTACTTTCTGGACCGCCAGCAGCAGCGCCGTCATCGCCGGCAGAGGGCCAAAGCGATCAGCGAGTTCCTCGGCATAACGGTCCACATCCTGGGGCTCCAGCAGCTTGCTCAGGCGCTGATAGCAGTCCATCCGCACACTCTCCTCGCTGATGTACTCCAGCGGGATACCGATTTGCGTCTTGCCCGGCACCGGCGTCAGCGAGGGGACCAGCTTGTCGAAATCCACCGGTATGGGCTGGATACCGACATGCTCGCGCTGCTCCATTTTGGCCACTGCCTGCTGCAGCAGCTGGCAGTAGAGGTCAAAGCCCACCGCCGCGATGTGCCCGCTCTGCTCCGCGCCGAGGAGATTGCCGGCGCCGCGAATTTCCAAGTCTTTCAGTGCCAGGCGGAAGCCTGCGCCCAGATGGGTATAGCGCCGGATCGCCGCCAGGCGCTGGCGGGCATTTTCCGGCAGCATCCCCATGGGCGGCAGGAGCAGATAGCAGTAGGCCTGGCGATGGTAGCGCCCGACCCGCCCGCGCAACTGGTATAGCTCCGACAGACCAAAGCGGTCCGCCCGCTCAATGATGATGGTATTGACATTCGGGATGTCGATGCCGCTCTCAATAATGGTGGTACACAGCAGCACATCGCTCTGCCCGGCCACAAAATCGGTCATAATCTCCTCCAGCTCAGCAGAAGGCATCTGACCATGGGCGACCGCAATCCGGGCTTCCGGCACCAGCTCGACCAGAAAATCCCTGATTTTACCGATGCTCTGGACTCGATTGTAGAGAAAAAAGACCTGCCCCTGGCGCTCAAGTTCCCGCCGGATGGCCTGGCGGATCAACTCAGACTCGAAATGGGCCACGATGGTATTCACCGGCATCCGGTCCGCAGGAGCAGTGTTGATGGTGCTCAGATTGCGGATGCCGGACAGACTCAGATAAAGGGTACGCGGGATCGGCGTCGCGGTCATGGTCAGGATATCAACGCTGGCCCGCATGCTCTTCAGACGTTGCTTATGCATCACCCCGAAACGCTGTTCCTCATCAATGACCAGCAGCCCCAGGTTGGCAAAATGGACATCGCGCTGCAGCAGCCGGTGGGTACCGATCACGATATCCACCTTCCCGCAGCGCAACTCCGCCAAAGTCTGTTTCTGCGCTTTCTGACTGCGGTAGCGGCTGAGCAACTCAATGCGGACCGGGAATTCCGCCATTCTGGCCCGGAAAGTCTGGAAATGCTGCTGGGCCAGCACTGTGGTCGGTACCAGCACCGCGACCTGGCGCCCATTCATATCCGCCCGGAAAGCCGCCCGCAGCGCCACCTCAGTTTTGCCATAGCCGACATCTTCGCACAGCAGGCGGTCCATCGGCTTGCTGTCGGCCATATCCGCCAGCACCGCCTCAATGGCTGCAGTCTGGTCAGGAGTCTCACGGTAGGGAAAAGAACTGGCGAACGACCTCTCCCATTCCGGCATGGCCTTGAATTGCGCCCCCTGGGCGCTCTGGCGCAGCGCCTCCAGGCGCAACAGCTCGGCCGCCAGGTCCCAGGCCGCCGAACCGGCCTCCTCCTTGCGGCGTTTCCAGAGGCTGCCGTTCAAAGAACTCAAAGCCGGAGTATTTTTGCTGCCGCCGACATAGCGGCTGACCAGATGCGACTGCTCCAGAGGCACCTGCAGGCGCACTTCATCAGCGAACTCCAGTTCAATGACCTCGCAGCTCTCGCTGCCGGACTGTACCAGTTTCAGGCCCAGATAGCGGCAGATGCCATGATTGACATTCACCGCCAGCACCCCGGGCTCCAAATCAGCGCTGTCAAGCACTGCATTCTCGTATTGGTAGTCGAGATGCTTATAGCGCCGCTGCACCGGCTGCCGGCCGAAAATCTCCTTGTCGCTGAGCAGCACCAGCTGCTCCTGGGGAAACAGCAGCCCCACGCTCAGCTCCAGGGGCTCAATGCTCAGCGGCAGCGCTTTGGTCTGCTTATCCTCCTGCAGGAGTTCCCGCAGGCGCTCGCCCTCGCCCTGGCCACTGCAGCAGGCCACCAGCTGATATCCGGCTGCGTGCCAGCGCAACAGGCTGTCACGCAGCTGCTGCCAATGCCAGAGTCCGGCCTCGCCGCTTAGTTCCGGCAGCGGGTTGGCCAGCAGTTCATCCAAGGCCACGACCGGGACAGTTACCGCCGGCAACTCCTTTCTTTCCGACGCCCCGCCCGCCACCTCAAGGCGGCTGCAGTCCAAGTGGATGCGCTGGCGGAAATGCTGCCGGCACTGCTGCCAGTCAGTGAGGGCCTCCGGGCCGGCGAACTCCTGCAGATGGGCATTGATACCCTCCTCATCGCACAAGACCAGCACCACCTGGTCGGAGAAATACTCCCACACGCGGGAGCTCTGCTCAGGCTGCTCCTGAATCACCGCCGCGCCACGGGGAATAACCCGCAACTCTGTGACTGCCGCGCCGGAACGCTGGGTCGAGGGCGAGAAAAAATGCATGCTGTCGATCTCATCACCCCAGAATTCCATTCTGACCGGTGCTTCATAGAGGGGCGAATAGAGGTCGAAGATGCCGCCCCGCCGGGCGAATTCGCCTGGCCGGCTGACTTCGTACTCGCAATCGTAGTCCAGCGCCACCAGCTGTTCCGCCAATGCTGCAGGCGAAATCTGCATACCGCGGCGCAACACCAGGCTGCGCCGCTGGAAATCCGGCCGCGACAAGGTCCGGTCCAGCAGTACCGCCGCTGAAGCGATAAACACCGCCGGCTGCTCCGAACTGGCCAGAGCCAGAGCCGCACAGCGGCTGGACTCATTCTCAGGATACCACAGCCGGCGGTTGCTTGAGACCTCGGGAATCTGAAGCAAAGCGCGAGAATCTGCCTGCAAGGAGCGCAACGGCGCCACAGCACTGATTAGCGCGTCGGCTTGCGAACTGTCGGCGGTAACTGCCAGGAGGGTCCCGCTGCGCTGCGCACTGACCCAGGTCAAAGCCGCCGGCAGCAACGAGGGCTGTGACAAATCAGCCCGAAAAGACCCCGCAGGCAGACTGCCAGAACTCAGCCAAGATTTAAATTTCCGGCGCCAAGGCATATACTAAAGAAATAGACAACAATGTGGTTGAAGCCTATAATATATTGATTTCTGCCAGGAATACAATATACGTCCCATGCAACTCCCCTGACACACAAAAAAGCGAGAAAAAGCAAGAAAAACTAAAAAAAAGTCCATTGCGACTTGATAAACCGCGGAAATGGTCATATAATTTACTTATGCCACCCAGGTTGGGAGGAAAAAAACAGAAATTTTTCGGATTTTTGCGATTTATCCAAAGTCCACCATTATGTTTAAAGAAAAGGAGTTCTAAAGAAATGAAGAAAAGAAGCACATTCACCCTGATTGAGCTGCTGGTCGTCATCGCGATTATCGCCATTCTGACTGCCATCCTGCTCCCCGCCCTCTCCAAAGCCCGTGAGCGGGCCCGCAACGCCTCCTGCGTCAACAACCTCAAACATATTGGCACCGGTGCTTTTATGTATGCCGAACGCGGCAGAGACAGACTCCCGTATGTGGGAAATAGCGGCTCAGGAACTTACCCGGCGGTAGAATACACCACAACCGGCTACACCCCGTGGTGGTTCGCGCTGAACGACCAGATTTCCAACGAGAAATCTTTCGTCTGTCCGGCTGACACCACCAAGGGCTGCGACAATGACTTGGCCGTGACTTCTCCTGTGAAATATACCGCTTTCAGCGATGGCCTGTCCTACGGCATCAACGGCAACGCCGGGGTGCAGTTTATGATTCTGTCCAAGGCCGTACGCCCCTCCAAAATCTATATGATTGGCGACTCCGCCTCGACTGCCCTCGCCAGCTCTTACCGCACCAACTCACTGAGCCCCGTGACGGCGGAAAGCACGCCGGCCAGAGTCGTTCTGCGCCACGGCGATGGTTGCAATATGGTGATGGCTGACGGCCATGTGGAATCCATTCGCGTCACTTTTACCGCCAACAGCACCACCGTCTATATGAACCTTTATGTCTCCAATAAAATACAGCTGGCTTGGGAAGCTGCCCTGGCCACTGATGACACGGATGGGATCTAAGGCTTCTACAATCACCAACCCAATTCAACCCCGCTGGCATCTAAGTTAAACATAAGGAAAAAGCAAAATGAAAAAAAATACCTTGTTCACCCTCATTGAGCTGCTGGTCGTGATTGCGATCATCGCCATCCTGGCCGCCATGCTGCTGCCTGCCTTGGCCAAAGCCAAGGAAAAGGCGCAAACTACCACCTGCACCAACAACCTGAAGCAGATCGGCATCGGCGCGGTTATGTACTCCGGTGATCAGAATGACAATATCCCGAATTTTATCGGTCTCCCTGAGAATCCTAATAGTGATGCCGTGTCTCATAAGCAGAACTGGTGGGTGCGTCTGAACCGTTATGTCAAAAACGACAAATGCTTCAACTGCCCGGCTGACTCCGAACCCACTTGCTTTGCAATAACCTCCAATGTCTGGGCCGATGGTATCGGCTACGGCATCAACGCCCTGCCGGATGCATCAAATGCTGACGGCAAGACATGGGGTAACAGCTCCGGTGCCGCTCAGATTCTGACCACCGCCACCAGCCCGACCACCACCATGATGTATGCCGATGCCGGTACATACTATGTGTGCCACGCTATAGTCTGCTACGACGAAGAAACCAATGGCGATCCGAAGGCTGTTTCGGGTATCGGTGGTGGTACTATTGCCGGTAACAAAGAAGCGTCGCTCTATATCGCCAACCGCCACGGCCAGCGCAGCAACGTCCTGATGCTGGATGGCCATGTGGAAGGCCTTGAAGTCTGGCCATGGGATGGTAAAACTACTGGCTATGATGCCAGAAGGGTTCAGAACGTCAAGTTGTCTTTCACCAACGACAGCTACTAAGGCTTAACCGCGGCAAGCGTCTGCCTTAAATCGCAGAGAGCATGCCAATGTCAGTCCGGCCGATTCTCCCGCAAAATCGGCCGGACTTTTTTTATGCCCGGGCCTCCCCTTCCGGACAAATCCGCCGCCGCCTGGACAAGTTGGCACGAAGCCGGCAAAAGCCCGAAACTGGCCCGCAAATAATAAAAGCAAAAAAAGTATAAAAACACTACCCACAGTGTTTGACACAGCCTATTCGCGCATATATAGTGTACTGATTACTAAATGAGCTTCTTTTGCCGGGCTTGGCTTGTTTGCCTGGCCAGGCATTTAATTTTATAGATTTTTCTGATGAAAAAGGAAAGGGCGCACGTTATGGTTTCGCAAGATTATCAGCCGTTCAAGTATTTCCGCAAGCGGGATGGCCTGCTGGTGCCGTTTCAAGCCGACAAGATCGCCAACGCAGTTCTGAAAGCCGGCCAGGCTGCGGCCAGCGATGAGGACACAACGGTAGATGAGGCTATGGCCAGACAAATCGCCGAAGATGTGGTGCAGCAGCTGGATAATCCCCTCTGCGAATATTACACCCAGCCGGACGACACAGGTGAGCGCATCCCCGCCATCGAAGACGTCCAGGACCTGGTTGAAATCGTGCTGGCTGAAAACAAATTGTCGGCCACCGTCGCAGCCTACAAACGCTACCGTAAAATCCGCGAGCGTGCCCGTCAGGCCATCCAGGTCCGCCGGGCCGGCAGCGGCTCCGGCAATGATATCACGGACCAGACTCTGCTGTTGGTGCATTCTGCCAGCCAGGGCAATATCAATCATTGGGACCGCTCCCGCATTGTGAATAAACTGCTGGACAAGCTGCGCCTGTCAGAGGAGACTGCCATCAGCGTGGCCAAGGAAGTCGAGAATCAGATCATCGCCAGCAATATGAAAACCGTTGACACTACCCTGCTCCGGGCCATGGTCAACAACGTGCTGATCTCCCGCGGTTTCCGCGACCAGCTGGCAGACCTCTCGCTGTATAGCATCCCGCGTGAATTCATTGAGGGGCTGATGTACACCAAGCCGACCGAGAACAGCAACATCGTCAGCAACAACCCCGAGGCGGTTAATCTCAGCATTGCGGAATTTATCCTCAAGCAGTGGGGTCTGGAGACCATCTTCAGCCCTGAAGTCAAAAACGCCCATGACACCGGCGCGATCCACCTGCATGATCTTGGCTATCCCCACCGGGTATATTGCTCCTCGCATTCCATTGAGTACATCAAGAAATATGGCTTGCGCGGCCTGACCAACTTGAACACCGAGTCCAACCCGG
>JAAZIZ010000395.1 GCA_012800565.1 Lentisphaerota bacterium | reverse complement strand
TCCGAAAGGCAGAGTCTGCCTGAGCAAGTCCCGCCGGCAATGCAAGAGCCAGCGTGCGAATCCAATCAGGAATCCTGCGGCGGATGCCGCCAGCAGGGTGTAGGCACAGGCATCAGCGCCGAGGAAACTGCCGATCATGGCCAGCATTTTGGCATCGCCCCAACCCATGATTTCAGTTTTGCCGGAGGCTTTGGCCAGGCGGCTTCCGGCAAATGCCAGTATGCCCAGCAAAATCAGCCCGGTGCCCAGGCCAAGCAGGCAATCGAGGGTTGCCTGCAGCCGGGGGAAAGACAGCAGCGCCTGCCCGCCGGGAAGTTTTGCCAGCACGTCCATAGCGGCAGTAAAGAGCATCCCGCCGCCATGGGGATTGCCGGGCAGAAAGAGCGCCAGGCGGGCATGGGGGAAGAGCACGGCCAGGATCAGGGCTGCAACGCAACCGCTGTAAGTTATTTGGTTGGGGATATAACGGTGTTGCGCGTCAATCAAGGCTGCGGCCAGCAGTGCTCCGCTCAGCCAGAAGTAGGCGGGAATCACCGCCAGCGCCCAACCGGAATGGACAATGCGCAGGAACAGCAGCAGGAACAGCGCTCCGGTGGCTGCTTCGCCGGCAGGATAGCGCCAGGAGATGGGCAAATGGCAGGCACTGCAGCGCCCGCGCAATGCCAGCCAGCTTAAAATGGGGATGTTTTCCCACGGGCGAATGCGCCAGCCACAGCGCGGGCAATGACTGGGCGGATGGATGAGTGATTCACCCCGGGGCAGGCGCCAGACCACGACATTCAGGAAGCTGCCGACCATGCTGCCGAACACAAACGACAACAAGGCAAAGAAATGTATGACATCCACTGCAGGCATGGTTGGTAAAATGGTCACCAGCGCCAGAAAACGGTGCACCGGGAAAAACACCGGCTAACCGGTTATGCTGCATTCCAATGCCGGCGCTGCCAAACCGCCTCACCGGAAAGCAGCGGGTCAATAATAAAAATGCTTCCGGTCGGCGGTGCCGCTCCCTGATTGGCCATTCCACTCGGTGGGCAGGGAATTCACTTCGACGTGTTCGACATGGCCATCCATATACGAGATGTTGGTCTTGGTGCCATCGTGGCGGCGGGCAAAGCTGCCACGGTACCAGATTCCCCAGCCGCTGCAATTGCCTGCATCACCCTGCATCAGACGAGTGGAAGGATTCGCAATGTTGTGCAGCTTGGCCGCCGCCGGGAAATAATTGTTAGGCCGGGCTTGGAAAGCGTAGCTGAAATTGGGGTTGGTGTCGGCACGCCGAGGGTTGGGCAGGCCATCCCGGCCGCCGACCGGGCAGCGGGCCACTGGCGGAGCATCCTTGTACTTTGCTTTGGGATACAGGTACTCCGTCGGCACGCCGAGGTAGACGGGGAAAGGCGTCCCCGAGACCTCCACGGCAAAATTGTACAAATAGTTAGAGGACGAGGCGGGATTGAAAGGGCGCTCCCCTTCGAAGTCGTCACAGTAGGCAAGCACCGCGATGGCAATCTGGCGCATATTGTTGGTGCATTGCATTTTCTGGGCCGCGCTGCGGGCTTTGCTCAAGGCCGGCAGAAGCATGGAAGCCAGCACCGCAATGATGGCAATCACGACCAGCAGCTCAATCAAAGTAAAGCGCCTGGTGCCCGGACAGGACGGGCTGAATGAGTAATGGTGATGCATCTGTGACCTCCTGGTTGTTGAACTGGTACCGGCGCGGCCAGGACTCCTGGGGCAGCCGGCATTCAGGAAAACTGCTTTTTCAAGGCCCAGAGTCCCAGGGCCGGGTTGCTGATATAGAAGATTTCTTCGCCGTCCGGCAGGCGATTCAGGCCGTCCCGGAGATTCTCCGGCTGGTAACGCCGCTGCATCTCTTCGAGATCGCCGGAAGCGAAGCCGACCGACTCCACCTCAGCCCGGCTCATGGCCGGGCCGGGGCAGTAGCGGATGGTGAAACGCCCCTCGCTGGAGCCGTGGATCAGATGCGCCGCCGCGCCAAGATTCTGGCGGATGTCATCATTCTCGGCCACGGCTTTCAGGGTGGCGGGGGTACCCCGATAGCCGTACTTGCGGATGAGTTTATCAATCTGCGGGTCTTCACCGAATTGCTTCAGGCCGGGGGCCAGCACGATCAGTTCTCCGTCATCGGCGATGGCCATCCGGGTACGGTAAACGGCCTTGTTTCCCAGCCAGGTGCTCTTGAACTCCTCCGGGTCAAGATAGACCAGCACTTTTTTGATCGGTTCATCCAGCAAGTCAAGATTAACCTGCTGGCTCAGCTTCACACCTTGGGCGAAAGTCTCGTCATCATCACCGACAAAGAGCCCCTTCATATCCATTTTGCCAGTAGCCTGGTTTTTGGCCATCACAGTCAGCACATATACGATGGGCAAATCACTCAAAAAAGTCTTGGTGCCATAATTGAAGAGCTTGCGGACCGGGGTCTCATTGACCCCCATCAGGCGCTCCAGGCCATACGAGGCACCCAGGAAATGCGATTTGTTGATCATGTCCGAGCCGCCTACCCCAACCATGATATTCTTGGTGTAGTTGGCCATCCCCACGACTTCGTGCGGAACAATCTGACCTACGGAAAGAATAAGATCATAGCCGGCAAACAGCAGATTGTTGCATTGCACCTGCACTGAATAATCCAATTTTCCTTCGGACCACTCCTTGATCAGGCTTCCGGGCACCTCGCCCAGAGTCCGCACATCATTGCGCCAGTCGTGTACCTTGAAACGCTCCAGCGGGATATCAGAACCGAACATGAAACGCAATTCCTCCTCCCCCATCGGGAAATGCGTGCCCAGGGCCGGAATGATGTCCACATGGGCAGTCGGGCTGAGCAGCTTGTAAAGCAGATTAGTCAAAAAGCCGGCATCGGAATTCAGGCGGGTCAAATCCGGGGGAATGATCAATACTTTCCGCAAAGGCCGGTTGAGGGCAGTCAAGGCCTGCTGCAGCACTGCTTCCTTGTCCTGAGCCGTCAAAGCCAGGTCCAGGCCTGATTTGCAAGCAAATGTAGTCATGTTCGTCCTTGTTGATGAGTATAAAAAATGGGTAATGTACGAAATCTTGTGATAAAACTTGTAATCCTTGAGGAGGCGTATGTAGTTCGGGCTTATGTCACGCCCTTACAGGGCTTGGGTGATTGGGAGGACCTCGTACCCAGGGCGGCGCATCCCTGCGGGCCGCTTGCCCTGGGCTGGTATGTCATGCCCCGTTGGGGCTTTGTCGTGCTCCAGTTCGCGCCCCCGACAGGCACAATTGGCAGCAGAAATAAGGCGAAAAAGTTTTCTGTCCCCCGCCGCAGCCTCAATCCTGAAAAGTAACATAAACAGGGCGTAAGGGCACATGGAGATGCTGCGGCCGCTTGCCCTGGGCTGGTATGTCATGCCCCGTTGGGGCTTTAAGCCGCTTTGCGGCTTAAAATCTCTCTTTCCATCACAAAACTTTGCACATTAACAAAAAATGGGAAATTTATGCTTTTTTGCCGTCCAGCCCGAGTTTCTGCAGGGTTGTGCGCAACTTGCGCCGGTTCTCCGGGCTCATTGGGTACAGCGGCAGGCGGTATTCCTCATGCAGCAGGCCACAGTCAGCCATGGCTGCCTTTACCGGTATGGGGTTGCTCTCCAGAAACAAATCCCGGAATAAGGGGTAGTACCGGCGATGGTAGCTCTGAGCCTGTGCATAATCGCCGGCCAAAGCCGCCGAGACCATCTTGACGATTTCGCCTGGGATGAGGTTCGAGGCCACGCTGATCACGCCGCGGGCACCAACTGAGAGCATCGGCACGGTCAGGCTGTCATCGCCGCTGAACACGGTAAGATCACAACTGTCGAGGATGGCGCTGACCCGTTCCACACTGCCGCCGGCTTCCTTGATCGCCAGCACCAGAGGATGAGAAGCCAGGCGGCTTACCACTTCCAGCGGAATCTCTTTGCCGGTCCGCCCGGGGACATTATACAGCACAATCGGCAGGCCGGAATGCTCGGCCACAGTGAGAAAATGCCGGTACAGCCCTTCGGCGTTCGGTTTGTTGTAATATGGTGTCACCTGCAAGGTGGCATCAACCCCCATTTTAGCCGCCTCGGTGCTCAAATGTATGGCCTCGCTGGTGGCATTGGCGCCAGTGCCGGCAATAACTTGGCAGCGTTTGTTGACCTTGCGGGTCACCGCCTCAATAATCTGCAAGTGCTCTTTGGCATCGACCGTGGGCGACTCGCCGGTGGTGCCGACCGGGACAATGCCGCTGACCCCAGCGGCAATCTGCATCTCCACCAGC